>JAILOD010000268.1 GCA_024691015.1 Lachnospiraceae bacterium | reverse complement strand
TCCGGAGAGGAGATTTTGTTATGCGTATGACACCAAATAATACCAGAAGAAGCAAAGGTCTAAAGCGGCTGGCAGCTGCTGCTTTATGTTTTGCTATGCTGTTATCAGAGTCGTCAGCAGCTAATGTATTTGCAGGAGATTATGCAGATACCGGCGCTCAGACGGTAAGTAACAGCGAAGCTTCAGATAACGCGTTGGCAGGAGAAGAGGCCGCTTCACAGGCAGGAGAAGAGGCCGCCTCACAGACAGGAGAAGATGCCGCTTCATCCGGGGATGCTGCCTCTGTTAAAGATGAAGGTGAGGCATCTGCCGATTCAAATGCGGGTGCGTCTTCAGGCACGCAGGAAAGCGATAACAGTGCTTCTAATGGAAGCGAGGCCTCTGCGGGTTATGATGAAAACGCTGAAGAACAGCAAACAGGGTCAGATGACATGGTCACTGACCCGGTTGATAAAGACACCGAGCTGTTATCGGATGATGAAAATGCTGAGGAGGATCAGAAGACAGATAAGGCAGCAGGAGAAGCTGACTCGGAAGCTTCACTGCAGTCAGACCCCGGTTCCGCATATAAAGTAATTGTTAATAGTAGTCCGGAAGAAGCAACAGTAAATTTTGAATATCAAGATGGGTGCACTGAAGATTCTACAGATACTATCGTCTATGTTGAGGAGAATGCAAAGTGTATTTATGTAACGATTTCGACCCCAAAAGATAAAGATTCCGATACTAATTACGGAATAAAAGAAGTTACTGCAAAAATAGGCGGTAGTGAAGCTTATGTAGAGCAGGTCTTCAGTGAGAATGCCAGTGAAACTGAAAAATTTATTCCGGATGGACAATATGTGATAAAAAAAGATGCTGAAGGTAATAGCCTTATCGATGGCGATGTTACTATTAGTGTTAAAACGGAGAAGGTTCATTTTGTCGGCTTTACATCAGTGAATAACAGGAATATCGGTTGTATACCATTACCGGCAAGTAAAACATTTATTCCTACTGTTCCCTGGGAAGGGGGAGTCTATGTATATGACGGAATGAAATTAACTTGTGAATTTTCCGTTCCTTCCGGAAATCTGATCACAAAGGTAACACAGGGTAGTGGCGGCGAAGAATTGACTAAAACCGGCGATTCCCCTGACTATTATTATGAAGAAAACGGAAAAGGTTATATAAGGGTTGGAAAATACGAAACCGGTGAGATCTATACAAGAACTTATTTGTATGTTTACAGCGAGAGTGATGTATATTTTGTAAGCTTTGATACGGGTGATTCAGAGCATATCGGCTGTGTGCCCGATGGCGGCAGCTATATAGGAACAGATCCGTGGGCAGGCGGAGTATATGTTTATGACGGTGAATCCTTCACCTTCCACTTTAATGTGGATGATGGATACAGGATCACAAAGGTTACCCTGGCAAACACCGAATTAACGCCTGAGAATGATGCTTTTTACGATGAGAGCGAAGAAATTATCACAACCGGAACTTATAAAACGGGTTCCATAAAGAAAGATACAGTAATAAAAGTAAGCTATGAAGAAAAGAACGGTAATATTGTAAGCTTGGGAATTGATTCTGACAGTATAGAATTTGTACAGGAAAGCGGTGATTGCATTCCTGTTAAAACTGATGGGGATACTAACAAGCTTTATGTATACGATGGGAAAGATTTTTCCTTCCACTTTAATGTTGATGTTTCTGCAGGACTACGTATCAAATGCGTAACTCTGGGGGGATTAGGCAATATAACTCCGTACGGAAGAGATGTTTATGTTACAACGGATGACGGAGAATATATAAAAACATGTACATATACAATACCTAGTACATATATACCAAAAGTTAATTCAATAGTTGTCACAAGTGAAGCTAAAAATGTTCATTTTGTAAGCTTTAATACAGGAAATAATCATAGCCGGATAGACTGTGTGCCGGGTAACAGTGAGTCTCTTGGGTCTGGTGGATATATCGCAACTGATCCCTGGAAGGACGGAGTATATGTATATGATAATATTCCTCTCATTTTCAACTTTAAGGTGAACAAAGGATGTTACATCACCGGGGTTAAAAGTGTGGCTGGCACAGCTAGTACAGTGCTGAAACCCAATTCCTATGAACAGCCAAAAACTGAAGATAATTATGTTATAACACCTTCATATAATACAGTTGGCATTACGGCGGATACTGAAATAGAAGTCACAAGCACTGTCCGTCAGCTGCTTGTCAACAGTGAGGCTATTGTGCTTGATGATGCCTCTCCGATATATAAGAGTCCGGATGGGTTATATTATCTTTCGGAAGAATATGATGAAAATAAGCCTGTTAAATTCAGTATAAAAGACGGGTATAATGTGGACTCTGTTACCTGCCGTATTATCAACTGGTATGAAGATGATAACGGAGAGCTAAAGTATGAACTGGCAACGGCCTATCCCGGCAGCGGAAAAACGATCATCACACCCGATAAAAATGGATATTATTATATAGAAAATCCCAAAGCGGCGGACGATGATTCGGAATCCAATCTCGGTCTTGAGATCACGGCCAACGTTAAAAAGCTTGCCACGGTCAGCGTGAATCTAAAAGATGCTGATGCAAATACAAAGGATGCAAGATATTTTGATCTGACAGCCCGTGTGGGTTCCGAGACATATCCTGTCAGCTATAATTCCGAAACCAAAGGATATGATCTTAAGGTGCCGGTTGATTCAAAGGTTGTATTAGAGCTTACCTCAAAGGATGAAATGTGGACGATAAGCAGCGTTATTCCTACCGATGAGAGCAAGAATTCAGGAAAGAGTGCTAAGGCAGCAAAGAACGGTGAATACACCTTAACGGTAGGTGAGAGTGGCGCCTCGCTTGTAGCTGCGATCACTCCTGTGACTAAGCTTGTAATAACGGATGAATCCGGTAACGCTCTTGGAGCTGTAAAGAATAAGTATACCTTAAAGGACACGGATACATTTAAGGCTTATCTTGCAAGCGGCTCGACAATTACGGAAGATAATGGCAATATAAGTCTTTCACCGAATACAGTCACAGAAGGTGTTGCATTCTACAATAATAAAACCGGGATAACAGAAAGCATTACGGATGGCGTGCTTACTACAACGGGAGCAACACTTGGAGTCAGCAGCCTGCCATTGACGGTTAAGTATAACGGAAAAGATTATAAGACAACTTTTGCCTTTATATCTAAACCTAAGGGTGTTACCATAACAAGTCCGAAACCTGAGGGGGATACCATCACGGTGCCATACGGTCAGAAGGCAACGATCAAGGTTAAAATCGATGGAAACCTGACGGGGATTAATGCATATATTTATAAAATCAGGGACACCGGTGGACAGGGCCCTCTTAATAATATAAATGATATAGGTTCCTTTGACGGAAAGACAATAACGATCGATCCCCAAAAGGCAATAGATTATCCTGCAGTATATAAGCCGGGAGAAAGTTATCGATTGGTGTTTGGTTATTCTGCCACTGACATGATAGCAGAATCTGAATATTCCCTGTATTTCTCAACGCAGGATCTAAGCGGTAAAACCCCGGGAGTCACTGAGAATCCTTCGTTAAGTACCAACCATAAGATCGGTCTGTCGCTGTCAATGCCAAAAGGCTTGAAGGCTACAGACGGCATGTATTACATGATCACTGCAAAGGTTTCAGACGACGATAAGGATAAACTAAGTAAGGACGGAACTGTAGTATATAAGGAATCTGTCGGTCCTTATTATGTTCCGGTGACCGAAAAAACATATGCACTTGACGTTACAGAGGGTTCAATTACCGATCAGGACACCGGGTGGAGCATGAAATATGATGTGACAACCACCCTGATATACTATGATGAGGATGCAGGCGAGGTTATCGGAGGGCAATCAGATGAAACGAAAAAAACCTTTGCTACAAAGGACTGCGTCTATGAAACAAAGCTTGGCCTTACAAGTAAGATGCCAAAGAAGATCTATAATATGCAAAATGATATTCCCATTGCCGTTCCCAAATGGTCAAAGACAACAGGTGTACAGGCCCTTGAGAAAGTGGAACTGCTTGATCCGTACGGGGCTGTGATGGCATCCTGGGATAATGCCGGCAATGAGGTAAGGATAGATGTGGATGAAGACACGGGCCTGATAACCCTTGATACCAAATGGGAATACACGGTAACAGATTCTGAAACTGAAAAAGTATATACTTATGATGCCAATCTTGATGCAGGCAAATATACCCTGTATGCATATGCCGTTAATGGAACAAAGGCTGCTAAATTGCCGGTGACGATCTTAGAGTCGATAAATGCCATAAGTATAGAAGCTCCGGCAAGGGTGGTAAAGAGTTACGGCAAGGCTGTAACAGTAGATACTAAGATCACCTACAATAACGGGGAAAGTGTCCCCGCCACAAAAAATGTAAAGCTGGATATCGTTAATACGGAAGGAAGTGAATTATCCTCTGAAAGCCCGCTTTATGAGAAGATTTCAGTCACAAACGGTAAAGTTATCATAGATAAGTCGCTGATGACAGACTCTTCGGATGCTGATGCCTATAAGTTTAAGATAAAGGTTACGGCTGATGATTTTGACGGAAATGAGGTGACAGCCTTAAGTGGTGCGATACAGATATCCTCCACGGTTCAGATACCTACGGAGTTCCAGTTTGTGTGGGAAGATGAAAACGGACAATCTGTATTTTCATCCATTAATGAGGAATCGATAGCACTTAAAGCTAAGAAAGCGAAAGATATCTACGAGGAGCCTTTTTATTCAAGAGATATTCATAATTCAAAGATCATCGTGCTCGATCAGAACGGCGAACCGATGGATGCGACGCTTAAATTATCGGGAATCAGACAGAATTCCGAGGGCAGGCTTATCCTTACAAAGCCCGGAAAGGTAACAATAAGTGCGACAGCAATGGATGGCGGTAAGAAGAGCAAAAAGCTGTCATTTACCATCGCAAACGGTGATGTGAGATACACCCCGAATGTGCTGATTCAGCGGTGCAATGATGACTCGGGTTATATTAATATAGCAGAAGGCTCCACCTTTGAAAATTCGCTTGGGTTGAATACCTGTACGAATGAAGACGCCTGGTCTCTGTATGTTCATGTGGCAGGAATCCGTGAAGGATATCCGGATGTTGATGAAAACGGTAACCTTTGTATAAAGGAAGATCAGCATATAACGGATAATGTCATGTTTGATCATTCTGTTAAGGTATCCGGAGCAAACATCCTGTCAACGACCACGGAGATGCTTGATAACTATACGACCTATGTTATAAAGCCAAACCGTGGTGAAACAGTCATCACCCTGACGGATAAAACAAACAATAAACAGTTTGGCAGATCAAAGAAGGATTATACTTATACGATAACCAATGAACTGATAGAGTCAGGAAAGACCGTAAATATAACTGCAGACAAGGATACTATACAAGGCCGGATATATATGAAAAAAGAAAACTATTTAAATGTGTATAGCCCCAATACAGTTAACTTTGTAATAGCAGAGCCTGTAGCTGCTAAAAGTGGTATAACGCAGGAAGTCATGTTCTGCCTGGACGATCCGGAATCATCCATTAAGGATTATGTAAATGATAATTCCCGCTATACTGTTGTGTATAATAATGAGATCAGTATCCCCTTCTTTAAAACGAATCAGCAATATAGTGGTAAAGACGGGGAAATAGCATTTGACGCAGGCAAGGCAAAGAAGCTGGATTTCTATCTGATTTACGGATATCATTATAATAATGATGAATCAGAGACTTTCCATGCCTATGCCGAGCCCGTAAAGATGTCATTAAGTATAACTCCATCTGCGTCGGGAATTAAGTTTGGGTTAAGGAAAACCAGCTATAAACTTGAACTGCACAAACCAAACGATGCAGATGTGAATGATTATTTTTATGGATGTGATGAAAGTCGGCCTTGCGATTATATACCGCTGCCGGATATTACTGCCGGAGGATTTGAAGGGAACATTGGAGTTCATAACATGACCTCACAGGGAAAGGAAAACGGCTTCGATCGTCTATTCCAAAAAAATGAAATGGGATATAGAATAAATAATTTTAAATGTTTCCTGACTGTAAATCGTGAGGGTGTGTTAGCGCCAGCGGAATCACCCGGAGAATTCAATGTTTCAGAGGAGAACTATTTTGATATTTCAATAGGAAGCGGTGATGCCCAAAAAACAGCTAAGATCAAGAATATTAGTGATGTTTATGCCCTTAAAAACGGTGAGCTTAAGGATGATGACGAACAACTTATTGGCACCAAGTCAGATCAGCAGAAGGCCTACAAAGAATGGGTCAAAGAAAACTGTACGGGCTATTTGTCATTTAAATGCGCAGGATATGCCGGAGGAGAGGAAAAAACTTATTATGTAAAGGTTACGGTTGATCTTGATGACTTTTTTGAGCATTATGATGAGGCATATGGAATCTTTGCGTTTCCTGCTTCCGGTGACTGAAAGCAGGTGGAATGAACAGGATTTATATTACCTTTCCCAAAGGGAAGACCAAGTGTTTAACAATGAGCTATGATGACGGAAAGCTCCAGGACAAAAAGCTGATAGAGATATTTGATGCAAATGGCATAAAGGGAACCTTTAATTTGAATTCGGGTCTTCTTGATAAGCCTGCTCCCCAAAACGGATATTCAAGGATCCCGTCTTCTGAGATAATGGAGGTTTACAGGGATCACGAGGTGGCTGCACACACATATTCCCATCCGACATTGGAGAGATGTCCGCTGAGTGAGGTTGCCTGGGAGATAATGGAGGACCGGAAAAAACTCGAGGAGATCACGGGCAGGCTTGTCAGGGGAAACGCCTATCCTAACGGCTCTTATTCCGAGGAGATAAAGGTGTTGTTTCGTCAGCTTGGTATAGATTATGCAAGAGTGGTGGAAGCGGTGCCTGATTTTAAACTGCCCCGGGATCCTTATGAATGGCATCCCACTGCCCATCACAATGATCCAAAGCTTATGGATAAGGCAGAGTTTTTTGTTGGATTCAACAAAAAACAGTATCTGAAGCTCATGTATATCTGGGGGCACAGCTATGAATTTGATAAGGACGATAACTGGGAGGTTATGGAACGGTTTTGTAAATATGCAGGCAGAAGAGAAGACATCTGGTATGCGACCAATATTGAGTTTATAGATTATATGAATGCCGCTAAAAGCCTTAAGTTTTCAGCGGATAACAGCTTTGTGTATAATCCGGGTGCATCCGTCGTATGTCTCGAAGCAGAGGGGAAATATGTGGAAGCAGTAGGAGGAGAAACTACTAAGCTTACCTTTTAACAGAGATAATGCGCCTGTTTTACGCCTCCCGGATATGGTTAACGGGTAGCGGAGCGTCTGATTTTGAAGATTTAAGCTGAAAATATCATAAGCATGATGAGAGAGAATCCCAAAACAAAGGCGAATGCCCCGCTGTCATTATCCCTTTCACCTGCCATGAGGGGAAGCTCCTCTATGGTGGTATAGATCATGGCACCCCCTGCCATGGTCATCACATAGGGAAGAGCAGACGGGAACAATATCATTATCATAAGAACAAATACCGCAGCAAGAGGTACAGGAACACCGGATACAATGCCCATAAAAAAGGCCTTTCCTTTTCCTGTACCTTTTTCCATTACAGGAAGGGATACAAAGAGAGCTTCGGGAAAGTTCTGTATGGCGATCGCAATGGCCAAAAATAAGGATGTCGAAGAGGGGATCCAGTCGGTTTGCATAAAATGCGCCGCATATATCGTTCCAAGAGCTATCCCTTCGGGAATGTGATGAATCACCTCTGCCAGCATCATCTTTGTTTCGGCCTTAAGATTGCTGTGAGGGCCTTCAGTAATATCAACAAAGGCGTGTGTGTGAGGCACTACACTGTCGATTAAATATTGCAGGGCGACTCCTGCAAGGAAGCATATAAATAAAGGGATCACGGCCCGGCTGCTGTTGTTATGGAATCCTTTGGCAGCAGGCTCTATCATACCCCAGATCGAGATCGAAAACATGATACCGGCACTGGCACCCGCCATCAGCACACGAAGCTTTTGGGAAAGCCGGCTTTTTTTGGCATATACAAAGGCAGCACCCAAGGCCGTTCCTATAAGCGGTATCAGCATCCCGAATACCGTATCCGAATCGTTCATTGCGTCAGAAGTATCCAGATATCCTATCAGAGTATATAAACCTATAAATATAAGGATCGTTCCACCAAGGACAACCGATCCCGATCGGTAACGCATCCCAAAAAGATTTCCTATCTTAACACCTAAGGCTGAAATGAAAAAGGTGATCACGGCTATTACAATAACCGCAAATATGGTATTTTGAAGCTTTCCTGTCTTAAGAACATCAACAGGGACGGCTACAAAGGTTATTCCGACGGCAAGGGCATCGATGCTTGTTGCAAGAGCCATCAAAAACATGGTCTTTACCCTGAAATCCTCTTTTTCATCCCCGGCTTCTTCAGTAAAGGCTTCTCTTATCATATTTATGCCTATAAGCGTCAGCAGAATGAAGGCAACCCAGGGTGCCACCATACTGATCCATTTTTCAAAGCCCGAGCCCACAATAAATCCTATGAAGGGCATTATCCCCTGAAAGGCCCCAAACCAGATACCGCATACAAGGCTTTCCTTCAAGGTTAGTTTTTTGACCGAAAGGCCTTTACATATAGAAACCGCAAAGGCATCCATTGCAAGTCCTACGGATAGGAGTAACAGTTCGAATATTCCCATATATACCACCTGTATTATAATTTTTTCAACGCTCGCCCGGGAGTCTCGCACCGGATCCTTGTCTGCTTTACAGACAAATTTTCTGTCCTGATCCGTGCCAATCCTCGCGACTTGATAAAAATGTTTGGTTTAATGCAGAAGCTCACTGTGACAGATGCTGCTTCCCGAGATTTATCAGTTCATCCAAAGTATATGCGGGATAGCGGATGAACTGTAAGCTTTTGCCTTCAATAAGAGTTGTTTCACTGTGGTGACAGTATATTTCATTCGTTTCGTAAACAAAGCCTGCCATGCCGTAAAGGTCTGAGGTTTTTTTAAAGGCTTGGGCATCAAGACAGATACCGTTTTTACCATCTTTTATTTTCGGACAGAATATATAAAGCCTTGAAAGGGAGGGATTCTCGATGGCTTTTATCACTGCACCCTGATAGTAAAACTCCGTTATCTCTTCATAAAGAAGAGTGCCGTCTGTTACTGAATAGAGCCGTAGCATGGTGTCTTTTGTGTGGATCATCATAAGCTTATCATCAGGGGTAAATGCGATACAGGCTATATTTTCATCCGGTGAAGGAAGCGTAAGAACAAGCTTTCCGTCAGATGTATCATAAACCCGGATGTTGTTATCATCATCAACTGAGGCAATATGTCCTGAGGAAATATAGAGAGCGCGTGATATATTTCCGGGACACTCATCCTTTATTTCGGATACATGTCCTGTTACTGTATCACATAGTATATACGAATCGGATATTTTATCATCCTCTCCCTTTTTGGCACTTCTAAGGCAGCAAAGCCCGTTCGAGGCCGTGACAAGGGTATTGATATCATATTCCCTGTCAGGAAGCTTTACACTTTGGATATCCCCATCCTCTAAACGCCACATAAGATCATAACTTCTTTCATCAGCTTCCAAAAAGGTTTCCGATAGAGTGATGCTTAATACTTCTCCATTGTCAAGCTTTGTATTTTTCATTCCGTTTGAGTGGAGGTCGGCTTCGGGGAATACCGGCCTAAGGGTATTCTGTTCAAGATCATAAACGGAATCTTCATAGGTAAAATGTTTATGATCGTGCCACACATAAACTTCACTCTCATCAAGGTAATCATTAAAGCTGTCAAGATCAAAGCTGTATTCCTTGATAGTATGTCATAAAATATCATTTATAAATTCATAATGATATAGTATATTTATTATTGAACCGTTTTATACCTTTTTATTTTTGGGAGAGATAGTTATGAAAAGACATCAATTTTCATTACGAAGAACTTTAACCGGAGTCCTTGCCGCTGCTGTGATGTTAACGGCAATTCCTTTGAATGTGCCTGCAGCCGATACGGAAATTCTTTCCGTTTCCGACAATGGTTTACAAACGGAAAACGGATCTGAAAATCCCGATCCGGGAACAGTAAATGAACCCGCGCAGGATGAGCCTTCCGCTTTGGATGATACCAAAGCAATTGAGCCAACACAGAACGACCCAGCTGCCATTAATGATCCTGAAGCAGATGAGCCCGCGCAGGATGAACCTGCAGCACAGGATGATCCAAAAACAAATGAACCCGCACAGGATGAACCTGCAGCCTTGGATGATACCAAAGACAATGGATCCGACGAAGAAATGCCCGATGATCCTTCCTTAAACGGTGAGGAACAGCAGATATCCGACAGCATTGCCCTTAATGAGGAAGAAGAGTCT
>JAILOD010000250.1 GCA_024691015.1 Lachnospiraceae bacterium | reverse complement strand
TATACAATTTTCTATATATAAGTCATACTCTTGCCTTTTCTTAGACCATTTTTCCAAGGAAAACTTTACGCTAACAACATTCAGTGTTGAAAAATCCCATTTTTCAACTTTTATTTTTTATAATAGGGTGTTATAATCCTTTTTGCGATTTTATTAAGAATCCCATCACCGCAAGGTGGTTTTTTCAAGTGAAAAGTTAGCTAGAATTTATCGGGAGCTTTAATGAACGATAAGATTTATAAAAAAATAACCGATTATTCAAAAAAACATAAAGCACTCCGGATTCCGTGCTTTATTATTTTGTTCTTTTATCTGATTTATATCAATATAGTCAAGCTTATAAAGGGAAATCGCAGAAAGCTGTTTGCTGTTCTTTGCGGTCTATCTCTTTTTGTGATAGTGGTTTCCTTTTCCCCCCGCGGTGAGCCTAAAGGGGTTGTTGCGGTACAGGCAAATTCGGATTCCGTATACTATTACACCGACAGCGGTATCGTAGAAGTGGACGAGCTTTCGGAGGATGATCTTTCCAATGCATCTATTGACGATATGGAACGCCTGATGGATGATTTATCAAATACCTCCGGAGAAAACATAAATACTGAATATACCTCGGAAAGTGATGTTGTGCTCTGTGATGCGGACGGAAGCATGAAAAAGCCTGATTTTGATGATGACTGGTCATTGATCCTGATAAACAAGCAGCACAAGATACCCTCTGATTATCAGGTTGAGCTCGGAACCATTAAAGGAGCAATAAAGGCAGATACTCGTGTTCTTAAACATGTCCATGCAATGATAAAGGCAGCCGATGATGATGGCGTCAAGCTATATATCTGTTCGCCGTTCAGGGATTCCAAACGTCAGCAGATGCTTTTTGAGAGAAAGATAAAGTCATACGAAAAGCAGGGTATTTCTTATAATGAAGCCTATGATCTGGCAAGCCAGACCGTTGCTATCCCCGGAACAAGCGAGCATGAGGTCGGTCTTGCTTTCGATTTTATTACCGAAAATTATACCACCCTTGATGCCGGCTTTGAGGAAACGGATGCGGGTAAATGGCTTAAGGAAAACGCTGCGGATTACGGCTTTATCTTAAGATATCCTTTGGGTAAGGAAGATATTACACAGATCGAGTACGAGCCTTGGCATTACAGGTATGTCGGAAAGGCTGCAGCTACCGAGATCATGAGCCGGAATATTACGCTTGAGGAATATGACAGAGAGCTTGGAATAGTTGACGACTGAGGTGTTGGAGGATTTATGTACGAATTGATCACAAAGGACGGAAGAGCAAAACGCGGTCGGCTTACCACGGTTCACGGAGTTGTTGAGACACCGCTGTTTATGAACGTCGGAACGGTCGGTGCCATAAAGGGTGCGGTTTCCACGGCCGATCTTGAAGAGATCGGAACCCAGGTGGAGCTTTCCAATACATATCATCTGCACGTTCGTACAGGTGATAAGGTTATCAAGGAGATGGGAGGGCTTCATAAGTTTATGTCCTGGAACAGGCCGATCCTTACGGATTCGGGCGGATTTCAGGTTTTTTCGCTTTCTGACTTAAGAAAGATAAAAGAGGAGGGAGTTACCTTCCGTTCTCACATAGACGGACATAAGATTTTCATGGGACCCGAGGAAAGTATGCAGATCCAGTCAAATCTGGGCTCCACGATAGCGATGGCTTTTGATGAGTGTCCGAACGCAAAGGCAGACAGAAACTATGTGATCCCGTCGGTCGAGCGGACTACAAGGTGGCTCTACAGATGCGTTGATGAAATGAAACGGCTTAATGCGCTGGACGATACCATTAACAGGGAACAGATGCTTTTCGGGATAAATCAGGGTGCGATCTTTAATGATATAAGGATAGACCACGCCAAGGCGATAAGCGAGCTGGATCTTCCGGGCTATGCGATAGGAGGCCTTGCGGTAGGAGAGACACACGAAGAGATGTATGACGTTCTTGACCACACGGTTCCGTATCTGCCTGAGAATAAGCCTACCTACCTTATGGGGGTTGGCACACCGGAGAACATAATAGAGGCTGTCTACCGTGGAATAGACTTCTTTGACTGTGTATATCCTTCCAGAAACGGCCGCCACGGCCACGTGTATACGCATCAGGGGCGGCGTAATATGATGAATGCCTGTTATGAGAAAGATGACGAGCCGATGGAGGTTGGCTGTCAGTGCCCGGCCTGCAGAAGATATTCGAGAGCGTATGTGCATCATCTCCTGAAGGCTAAGGAAATGCTCGGATTGAGGCTTTGCACCTTGCATAATCTTTATTTTTATAATAATATGATGAAGGAGATCAGGGAAGCGATCGAGAATCACGAGTTCGAGTCTTTCCGCAGAAGGTTCCTGGATGACCTGAAGGTCTTGTCAAAAAACTGATAACACATAGACGCCCGTTGCCACCGGGTAACGGGAAGTACGTCATTTCTTTATCTTTAGGTCTTGTAGATAAAGAGATGACATTTTTTTTAGGAGGAAAAATAATGCATTGGATCATGTTGGCAATGGCAGCGTTGTTTGAAGTTGGTTGGGCGGTTTCGATGAAGTATTCGGACGGCTTTACGGTTCTGATACCGTCTATCATTACTGTCATAGGCTATATTGCAAGTGCGGTCTTCCTTTCGATTGCCCTTAAGGAGCTGCCGCTTGGCACTGCGTATGCGATGTGGACCGGCTTTGGGATCGTGGGGACATCCGTACTTGGTATTTTTCTGTTTGGTGAAAAACTATCGTTTCCGCAGATTCTCTGTGTGGTCCTGATCGCTCTAGGGATCGCAGGGCTGAAGCTTATGGCAAAGGAGTGAGGCGTCAGGGTATTTGAATTATTATTCCAAATTGATTATAATTGAAAAAGTTTTAAAAACGCATTGTAAAAGAGGATGATTATGAAAGAAATCAAACCATATGAAAGAAATGTATATTATTACGAAACCGACACCATGAACATCGTGCATCACTCAAATTATATCAGAATGTTCGAAGAAGCCAGGATCGATTTTATGGAACAGATCGGGATGCCGTATTCGGTGATGGAAGAAAAGGGAATAATTATACCTGTTATATCCGTGGACGCAAAATTCAAAACTTCACTCAAATTCGGAGACACTTTCAGAGTAAATATGAAGCTTGTAAAGTACACCGGAGTCACCTTCAAATGCGAGTATGAGATAACGGATGTTTCCGATCAAACGCTGTACTGCAGCGGATCCTCGGAACATTGCTTTTTAGATAACAATCTGCAGCTAATGAAATTCAAGAAACTGTTCCCGGAATATGACGCACTGTTTAAGGA
>JAILOD010000216.1 GCA_024691015.1 Lachnospiraceae bacterium | reverse complement strand
CGGATAGAGGGTAATTAAGCAAGATCAAGGATAGCTATACCAACACAGTTGGCTTTACCAGCAAGCAACCAACTCCTTTAATCATGATAGATGCGTTGCATAGCAACTTGATAAATGAGAGGGAAGGCAACCGGCCTCCGTGGTTGAAGGGTGGTGGGTTGCGTGATCAAGTTAAATTGTAACTGTCAGGCAACCGGTACATTGGTGGGGAAAAGATACGTTGCATAGCCAGTCTAAAATCAGAAAATAATGCAACCACTACCCCGGCTACGGCCAAGTGCGTTGCATATTTGGGTAAAAACTTGATCGTGATGCAACTGAGGTAACTGCTGCGACTTGATGCGTTGCATAGCGGCTTGATAAATGAGAGGGAAGGCAACCGGCCTCTGTGGTTGATAGGTGGCGGGTTGCATGATCAAGTTAAATTGTAGCTATCAGACAACCGGTATATAACAGTGGAAGAAAGATGCGTTACATAGCAATTCTAAAACTGAGCGGGAAGGCAACCGACCTCCAATTATAACAGCGTTGCGGGTTGTGATACCTGCATTATCCTCTTTTAAACCCGCCGGTATATTTTTTTGTGTGATTACTTTAATCGGGGTAAGTCAGTTTTTGAATTTAGGCGGAGGGTCGTTGACCCCGGTTACACTTAGCGAACAGTGCTTTTTTATAGGCCGGGGCGAGCACATGTCTGAGGAGAGCGCGGTCCCTCACGCGCCGACGAGTTGCGCAGAACCGGTCGCGTTCATAAAAAAGTGCTGTGAGCTTAGTGAAACCGAGCAGTCCCGTAGCCTAAATTCAAAAACTGACGGCTCACCCCGCCAACAACCTACGAGAATCACCTGAAATTTTTATTCAACAATAACCTTCACTCCAGCCAACTTCAATAAATAAAATCAGATAAAGGAAAGGGAAGGCAACCAGCCTCCAGAATAGAAGCATGGCGGGTTGCGTGATCAAGTTAAATTGTAGCTATCAGACAACCGGTATATTAGTGGAAGAAAGATACGTTGCATAGCCAGTCTAAAATCAGAAAATAATGCAACCACTACCCCGGCTACGGCCAAGTGCGTTGCATCTCCGGGTAAAAACTTGATTGTGAAGCAACCCGGGTAGCTGCTACGCTCCAGCACGTTGCCTCAAAAGAGAAAAATTTGGTTGGAATGCAACCAGGGTGACCGCTGTAACTTGAAGCGTTGTATAGCAATTCAATGACTGAAAGAGAAGGTGAGAGGCCTTCGGGGTAGAAGAGTTGCGGGTTGCGTGATCAAGTCATATCAAAGAATAAAAACCCAGATATCTTGGCTACGTACGGCATGTTGCATTGCAATAAATAAACTTGAACCTTTCTTAATAAATCAACGAACCCAACTGAAACCGGGATAATAGTCTTATATTCCTTTGTAGATAATTAAACATAAATATTTAAGCTGTACACAAAATATGGATTTAATTGACTGATCGTATACCAAATATTGGAAATAGATACCCGTATGAGTAGGAAAACGTATTAAATCATGCCGCTGGGGGAAGAGAAATTTGCTTAAAAAATGAAAGATATTGCACGTATGAGAAGATGATAGATACAAGAAATAGCCCATAAACACTATATATGAAAGAATCTTTAATAATCCTTCTATATGTAGCGGTTGAAATTTTATAAAATAATTATAAAATAAATAGGTGTATGTCTATCAGAAAAACACTGTTAATGCTCACTATCAATTACATAGAAGTCATAATATGGCTGATACTCTTCCAAATGGGAGCATTTGAAGCCCTGGTACTTTTCCCTGTGGATATGTTTGCGGTAGCATTTAACTATATACTGCTAAACGGGAAAAAAGAAGTCAGATTCTGGTGTATGAACCTGCTTGCGGCAAATCTTCTTGGAATCGGACTATCAACCTATATGCGTATTATGTATCTGCCGCCGGACCGGATGAACATGTTTATCATGATATTTGAAATGGTAACCATAACAGTCATCCTGATCATAGCAAGCGTGATATCCGGAAGGATGAATCAGAAAAAAGTCAACAGGCTGAACAGGCAGAAGCGAAGGATGCCTGACGTTGAAGGCGATAGCGACATAAATGAAGCAATAGAAAACAGCCGGCCGTTGGAGATCAGACGTCCGCTGTATGAAGATATGAATGACCTTGCCGATGAAGACGAAGAAGGTTATGACGAGGAAGACGAAGAAGACGAAGACGACGAAGCTAAATATAGGATGATAGTAAAGAATAAATGATAAAACCACTTAGACCTTGTTTTGCACCGTTTTTGCGGAAAAATAAAACAAATGAAAACGGTATCGAAACAACGACAGGTGAATTGAGATATAAAGATTAGGGAAAAGCGAAACGCAGGGAGGAATTTATGTTTAACTTAAAGAAATTATTAGCGGGGATCACATTTGTATCGATGGTAGGTATCGGAAGCCTTATTACATCAATGCCGGCTTTTGCTGCCGATGCGGTACTTTACGATTTCAGCGGTCTGGACATCCCGGCAGGACTTCCTGCAACGGTTCAGCTTGACCCGGCATTAACGGAATCATTTAAGTATGATGATGCAGCAATAGCAGCATACGTGCAGGATCTTGCAGCAAAATACAGTACATCATATGCTCAGATCGATCAGGCAAAAGAAATAGAATACTTAAAAGGCGTTGCAAACGGAAACGGAGGTGGAGCTCACAGAGCTTTTTATATAGCATCAGGTGCAGCTATTCCGGCAGATACATCTGCGGCAAGCGTTACTTACGTTCAGGAGGTAGAACCGATCGTAAACAACTCGGAACCTGTAACGGCAATTCCGGATGCTTCAGCACTTGCAACCCAGCAGGCACTAAACTATATTGCGGAAAACGAAAAGGCCAAAGCACTTGAGAAGCAGGCAGAACTTGCAGCAACTCCCAATATGAACCTTTCCGGCGGAACTTATATTGACGTAAACAAGGGAACACAGACATTAACACTATTCGTAGGAGGAACACCTGCATACGTAACACCTGTTGTTACAGGCTGTCTCAATGCAGGACATTCCACACCTAACGGAGTATATTCAGTATATAATAAAGAAGTAAACAGAACATTAAAGGGAGACAATTATACCTCATTCGTACGCTACTGGATGCCTTTCTATAAGGGCTACGGTATACACGATGCCAACTGGCGTGATTCCTTCGGCGGAGATATTTATGTAAGAAGCGGCTCACACGGCTGTGTAAACATCCCTCCTTCAAACATGCCCACATTATACGCATCTGTAAACGTAGGAACAACGGTATACGTGCACGATTGATGACAGCAGTATATTAGAAGACAGTTCGGAAATAAGTACCCTGACAAACAGATAAAAGCGTTATAAATCAGTGACCTGTCATACAACCGGATTATATATGGCCACAGCCATGCAACAATATGGCCACAGCCATGCAACAGGAGTAAGTGGCTCGGGATTTAACAGTAATTAAAAACAGCACAGAATTTGTTATAACATTTGTAACGGCCTTAGGGGCTTGTGATTTGCACTCGATATATTTTAAAGGTGGGGCTTGAAACCTGCCTCAGAAGAGATCGGAGTTTATCAAACATAAGCGACCGCAGAAGAGGGAATACCCTATTGAATACTGCAAGAATAAGAACTTGAAATATGTCTGCAAAACATATCCGATTCTCACATATGAATAAAATATATAATAAAACCTCCGGTTATGATCCGTAAAATAAGTATCAGTCCGTAACAGGGCAGAAGAACGGCTTTTATGGTTCATAATAGGAGGTTTTTAAAAACTGTCTAACAAAAAACGCCTGATATTTTACAAAATCCGGTGATTTGTAAAAAATGCAGGAAAAACTTCAAATCAACATCATGTTATTGTGACACATGCCGAACCACAAGATGTAGACATAATTTTATGGTTTGCAGAAATGAGTTTTGAGAACGACAGTTATTCAATGGCCGGGATCACAACGGTCACCTCGGTTCCGCTGCCCTTGACTGAAGAGTAGGAAAGACCGTATTGTTCACCGTAAAGCAGCTTTAGACGTTGGTGGGTGTTATTTATGGCGATGTTGTTTCCGCCGGATGAAGAAGTCCTTTCAGGGCGTTCATCCGTTGACAGAATGGAAGAGAGTGTATCTTCATCCATACCGACTCCGTCATCACTTATAAGGAAGTGTATATCGTTTCCTTCAAGCCAGGCCGTAAGCACGATAGTACCGCTTTTTTCGGGTTTTTCCAGAATGCCATGCAGAATTGCATTTTCCACTATGGGCTGAAAGGTAAGCTTGGGGATCTGATACTTCAGGATATTGTCCGGAACATCCGCAAGAAAATCTATCTTATCGTTAAAACGCATGTTCTGAAGCTTCACGTATATCGAAACGTGCTGAAGCTCTTTCTCAACGGTATCTATGGTATTGTGCTTTGAAAGAGTAAGTCTGTAGAATTTTGAAAGATTGCGGACTGCCTCGCTGGCTTCTTCACTACGGCCTTCAAGAGCCATCCAGTTTATCATATCCAGAGTATTGTACAAAAAGTGAGGGTTGATCTGGGCCTGAAGAGCATTGAATTCCGAGGTTTTAAGCTTTTCGGCAGCCTCGTGTTGCTTCAGAATAAGATCGTTTACCCTGTCGGCCATTGAATTATATGAAGTAATAAATTCACCGATCTCGTCTTTACCGTTCTCGCCCGAAATCTTTGAAACCTTATCCGCGTTGCCGGTATCCATCATATTTACAACCTTTGTAATACGTTTGGACATTGACCTTGAAAGAGCCAGGGCCAGCATTATCGCAAGGATGATCGAGATTGTGAAAACGGCTGTATATTGTGCCAGGATCAAAAATGCCTTGTTTCTTAAAGGACCTGCGGGAATTACGGATATCATATTCCAGTCGGTTCCGGAGATGGGATTGTAGCAGACAAACAGCTCTTTACCGAGAATGTTTTTGGAAACAAAGGTATTCGGATTTATAATATCGGTTGCAAGGGAATTAATGACGTCGAAATACATGGCACTTAGCATATAATCCGAGCTGGCGATGATGTTTTCGCGGCTGTTTACAAGAAAATTCACGCTTCCGACAGGATCGGAATCATGTGTCATGGCTTCGCAGAGAGCGCCGGAATCAAAATACAGTACAAGATAGGCAGCAGTATCGTTTCTGTAGGCATTACGGAAGATGATCCTGCGAACATAGGCGGTGTCACCGTAGTTGGCTGCTTCCTGCTGTGTAAGGTAGAAGGTAGGACACTGAAGAGAAACGTTTGAGGAAGATTTCATTATGCCGTACCAGTAAGAGCTTTTGATCTTATCAAAGGACTGAAAGGTCTCGGCAGAGGAGTTATCCGTGTAAAGAGGCTTGAAGGTGGGTTCCATATAGATCTTAATGTTTTTTACGAAGCCGTTATCCTTATGGGATTCCACATTCTGCAGAAAGGCATTTGCCTGGGAACGAAGCTCTTCGGGCGTATGCTTGTACATGATCTCGGGATGGAAGGTTATATCGGAAATGTAGGAGTCACTTTGAATGATGTTGGCGATCTCACCGATGGCGGCAATTGCTGATTCAACGGTTGCTGAGGTCTGACCGGTAAGATCCAGCTGGGCTTCCAGCGTATCCTCTATGACGATCTTACTTATCTGTCCGTAAAGAAGGATACCCATTGCAATGGTAGGAAACAGAAGAAGAGTCAGAAAAGCCAGAAGCAGCTTTCTGGAAAGCTTCATATCGTAGTTGATATTATGTATGAATTTCTGGATGGGATTTTTTTTATTCATATGTCGTAAATTTTAAAGCAGTATCTTATCACGGTACTCGGATGGAGTAAGACCGACCACTTTTTTAAAGGATTTACCGAAATAGTTTCCGTCGGTGTAGCCGACTTTTTGAGAAACGTCTGATATTTTATAATTTGAATCGGCCAGAAGCTGTTTAGCCTTATTCATACGAAAGGCTGTAATAAACTGGTTTAAGGTCTGACCGGTTTCGTTCTTGAACAGTGTGCATACATACGTCTGCGTCATATGCACATGGTCGCTGATCTCTTTAACGGAGAGATTTTCACGGGAATAGTTTAAGTTTATGAAGTTCTTAATGGAATGGATAACAGGGCTTTCTGTCGTGGCATTGTTCACAGCGGATAAAAGAGACGCTGAACGCTGCTTTAAAAGGGCGTGTAGCTCGGAAAGCGTGTTTGTGTTCTGTACCAGATCGATAACGGACTGGTCCCTGGAAAAATCATTTATACCATGAATGGAGAGCTCCCGGTAAACTTCATCAATAACTATGAACAACCTGTAATACATGTCCTTTACCTGGTTGGGCAGAAGAGAATGATTGTCGCTGAATGAAGCAAGGATCATATCTTCAACCTTACAGATCCTGTCGCTTTCCTTGGAGATAAGGGCATCGCGATAGTTAGCCGAGTAGTCTGAAACAGCATTTGTAAGAGTGAGGTTTTCGTTGTCGCCTGATATAAGCACGCAATTAAAGTCATAGAAAAAGCTGCTCTGCAATAAAATAACAGCTGAATTGTATGACTTGTATACATTTTCAATTCCGGAAACCGTTTTGCCTGCCGCTATGAAAAAGGGATTGGTATCCTTTAATTCATTTTTAAGATGCTCGCCGATACGATTAAGATGGCTCGTCTCAGGCTCCCTTTGGGAAAATATGTGGTAGATGAGGTATTGGTCATGCTTGATGACGTGGATCTGATCCATGTGCATCTGATTTAAGAAAGCGGAGAAGCCTGTGTGCATATCGTGGAGCTTGTTATTGCCGATAAGCTCTAAGGAACGGGTGGATTTTATGATATATGTGGTAAAGTACAGACCGGATGTAAGCCCTTTTTTAATATCCGAAAGGGTCTGCGTTGAAAGGTCTGTATCGTCCTTTAAAGGCGAAGTGAGCTCTAAGGCCAGCTCGTTGGCTCTGGCGAGAGAGTGCACAAGGCGATGCTCCCTGGAAATATTTTTGGCACGGGATTCTTCGATGGCGTCCAGAAGGGCAGTTCTGATCTCGTCGAAATCCACGGGCTTTTCAACAAAGCTAACGGCCTTCAGGCGAATGGCTGCTTTAAGATATTCCCTGTCGGAATAACCGCTCATTAAAATAACGCATGTTTCCGGTGCGATCTCCTGAATATCCGCTATCATTGAAAGTCCGTCTTTTCTTGGCATTCTTACATCGCTTAAGACGATATCGGGGTGAAAAGAGCGTAATACATCAAGCCCTGATACGCCATCGTCGGCTGTTTTTATTTCCGAAATGGGAAGCTCCATTCCGTTTATGGCCGAAACAAGGCCGTTTCTTGTAATTTCTTCATCATCTACAATAAGTAATTTCATAGCCCGATTTTATCATAAAAAATTACCTTAATCAAAAAATATTACTGTTTAAATGACTTTAGAATTATTTAATAATAATATCAGATAATTTATGCCTATGCAGTTTTGTGTCGGCATTTAATTTATGTAACAAAACAATCTGAAAGGAGAAAACAATATGTCAGAATCGGATATCATTCTGGAGCTCAAGGGCATCACAAAGATATTCCCCGGTGTCAAGGCATTGAATAAGGTTCACTTTCAATTAAGACGCGGAGAAGTACATGCTCTTATGGGAGAGAACGGTGCCGGAAAATCAACCTTTATCAAGGTTATCACCGGAGTACATCAGCCGGAGGAAGGCCAGATCATTCTTAACGGTAAGGAGGTAAAATTCAAGACTCCCCGTGATGCGAGTGCTCTTGGTATTGCTGCAGTTTATCAGCATCCCACAACTTATCCCGAGCTTTCTGTTGCGGAAAACATCTTCATGGGCCACGAGATCATGAAGGGTGCTTTTATCCAGTGGAATGAAATGAATGCCCAGGCGCAGAAGCTTCTGGAAAGGCTGCATTCAAATTTCAAGCCTACAGATGAAATGGGAACACTTTCCGTTGCCCAGCAGCAGATGGTTGAGATCGCAAAGGCCCTTTCAACAGGCGCAAAGATAATCATCCTGGATGAGCCTACAGCCGCTCTTACAAAGAACGAGTCTGAAGAGCTTTACACCATAGTCGACCAGCTTCGTGACGAGGGTGTTTCGATCATCTTTATCTCACACAGAATGGAGGATATGTACCGTCTGGCTACAAGAGTTACGGTATTCCGTGATTCCCAGTATATAGGTACATACGATGTTGACAAGATCACTACCGCAGACCTTATTAAAGCGATGGTCGGACGTGAGATCGCAGACATGTATCCCAAGCCGAAGGTAGATATCAGCAAGGATGTACTTTTCAAGATAGACAACTTCTCAAAAACCGGATATTTCAAGAATGTTACTCTTGAGGTTCATGCCGGAGAGATCGTAGGTCTTACGGGTCTTGTAGGCGCAGGCCGTACAGAGACCATCGAGGCTGTATGCGGAATTACAAAGCCCGATACCGGAAAGGTTTACCTTGAAGGAAAAGAGGTTAATATAAGAAAGCCCAAGGATGCTATGGATGCAGGTATCATCCTTCTTCCCGAGGATCGTCAGAAGCAGGGACTTATCCTTGACTGGGGGCTCGGAAGAAACGTTACCCTTCCCATTCAGGATGAGATGGCTCATTCGGGCTTTAATGATGAGCCGAAGGAGAGAGAACTTGCAAAAAAGTATCTTGAGGATGTAGATACAAAGGCCGTTACGATATTTGATAAGGCCAGCTCTCTTTCAGGCGGAAACCAGCAGAAGGTTGTTGTTGCAAAGGCCCTCGCTCAGAAGAACATGAAGGTGGTTATCATGGACGAGCCCACAAAGGGTGTCGATGTCGGAGCAAAAGCCGAGATCTACGCAATAATGGGAGAGCTTGCACAGAAGGGATACGGCATCATCCTTATTTCATCGGAAATGCCCGAGACCCTCGGAATGAGCGACAGGATATATATCATGTGTAAAGGACGTGTTACAGGCTGCCTTGATATTTCGGAGGCTACTCAGGAGCGCATCCTTGAACTTGCTATGGAAAAATCAGATAACAATCAGGAGGCTGGAAAATGAAAGACAATAAATCATTAATCAAAAAGATCACCGGCTCCAGAGAGGCGAGTCTGGTTATCGTTCTTATTATACTCTGTATCGTGGTAAGCATTATGAGCCCTACGTTCTTAGCTCCCACGAACATCGGTCAGATCTTCAGAAACAATACACTGACACTTGTTATGGCACTTGGAATGCTCTGCGTTATGCTTACAGCCGGAATCGATATCTCGATCACATCGACTCTTGCATTTTCCGGAATGATCGTCGGACTTCTTCAGAAATACAACGTTCTGCACAACACATTGCTCCTTTTCATAATAGGTATGGCAGTCGGCGCAGCCTGCGGAGCCTTAAACGGTCTCATTATCTCAAAAGGTAAGGTTGCACCCATCATCTGTACAATGGGCTTTATGTACATCTGGCGTGGAATGGCCTACGTTGTTTCAGACAACAAATGGGCATCAGGTGCCGATGTATCAGGCTTCTCGGATTTCGGTAAAGACGGTTCCATCGGACCTTACGTTGTACTTGTAGTAGTATATGTAGTGTTCTTCATCTTTATGAAATGGACAAAGTTCGGCCGTAAGATCTACGCTGTAGGTTCAAATGCCGAGGCAGCAAGGGTTTCCGGTATTAATGTTGATTCGGTGCTCATTCGTGTTTATATGATAATGGGCTTCCTTGCAGGTCTTTCCGGAGCACTTTCGGTTTCGATCTACGCATCTGCTCAGCCCAATATGCAGTACGGTAAGGAAATGGACGTTATCGCAGCCTGCGTTATCGGCGGAGTTTCAATGAACGGCGGACGCGGAAGCGTTACCGGAACTTTCCTTGGAGCTCTTATCATAGGTATCATCTCCAAGGCGCTTCCGATGATCAATGTGCCTAACTTCTGGCAGAACCTTATCAAGGGCGTGATCATCCTTGCGGTTGTTCTTCTTAATGTTATAACCCAGCGTACTATGGAG
>JAILOD010000180.1 GCA_024691015.1 Lachnospiraceae bacterium | reverse complement strand
CAAGGGCCCCAATAAGCTTCCCCTCATCGGCCGTGCTGACTGGAACGACTGTCTTAACTTAAACTGTTTCTCGGCTCACCCCGGGGAGTCCTTCCAGACCTTCGGTCCTTCGGAAGGTCCCGTTGCCGAATCAGTCTTCATCGGCGGAATGTTTGTAAAATACGGTAAGGAATACGCCGACCTTTGTAAAGCCCTCGGAAAAACTGATGAGGCCGACCGTGCATTAAAGGAAGTTGAAGAAATGAACAAGGCTCTTCTTTCCGCAGGCTGGGACGGTGAGTGGTTTGTGCGCGCCTATGATGCTCACGGTGACAAGATTGGTTCAAAGGAATGCGAAGAGGGTAAGATCTTCATAGAGCCCCAGGGCTTCTGTGTTCTTGCAGGTGTTGGTGTTGAAACGGGCGAAGCCGTAAAGGCTCTGGATTCAGTTAAAAAATATCTGGATTCCGAGTACGGCATTATGATCCTTCAGCCTTCATATACGAGATACCATATCGAGTCCGGTGAGATTTCTTCTTATCCTCCGGGATATAAGGAAAACGGCGGTATTTTCTGCCACAACAATCCCTGGGTGTCAATCGCAGAGACTGTTATAGGCCGTGGAGACCGTGCCTTTGAGGTATACAGAAAAACCTGTCCTTCCTATCTTGAGGATATTTCAGAGATCCATAAGACCGAGCCTTATGTTTATGCACAGATGGTTGCAGGGCGTGATGCAAAGTTCTTCGGACAGGGCAAGAACAGCTGGCTTACCGGCACCGCTGCCTGGACTTTTACAGACATTTCGCAATACATTCTGGGTATCTATCCCACACTTGACGGACTGCAGATCAATCCCTGCGTGCCTAAGGACTTCGGAGATTTCACGGTTCACAGAGAATACCGCGGAGTTTCCTACGACATTTCGGTTAAAACCAATGGTATCGAGAAAGGCGTTAAAAGGATGACCGTTAACGGTAAGGAGACCGCCGGAAACGTTATCGCTTTTGACAGCAGCGCCAAAGATGTTAAGGTTGTTGTGGAAATGGGCTGATCCCTTTTCACAAAATTTACCCCCGCGGGATTTTCCCGCGGGGGTTTAATTCATTCCTTATTATCAGCCATCTGTGCCTTCTTCCGTTTCCTTCTCTTTATAATCCTGCTTATGATAAAGATAAGGATCAGGATAACCAGCACGGCTCCGCCTCCCACGAGTGCCCAGAATGAAATCTGTTTCACTATCTCCTTTTGATTCGATCTTACGATCCAGACTATGTCTCCTTCCTCATATGGAAATACCATGTAACGTCCGTCACGTCTCGAATTAACGATCGAAACCTTCCCATCTTTTTCAAGGGCAACCTCGGCAATATCATCGTAATCATCTGCCAGGATCCTGCACTCGAATTCAGTGGAAGTAAGACCGTATTCACTTTCGATATTAAATGTATAATTATCAAGAGACTCGTAGTCCTCAATAACATTCCTGAGCGGGATCTTTCCTCTCTCGTATTCAAGAGTTGTTCCAGTGTAGAAATTACCGATCATAAGAACCTGTGGAAATGCTTCCTTTGAAGCAATAGTCGTGGTCCAGGTAACCTCCTCGGAATTCACAACAATATTCTGTTTTATATCATTAAGGTCCTCGTTTTCCCAAACCTCAAAAAACTCATCCGACTGACCCAGTTCAGGAAATTCATCATACGGGATCGATCCGCCGTACGGCACCTGTTTGGTCGCAACAACTCCGCCATGCGACATAAACGTTACCGTCATGGTCTTAAATTCTTTGGGCGTGGAAGTATCTCCAATAAAAGCTTTGTACTCAACATTCTCGGCCTGGCCGGTATAGGTCACCCCGTTTATAGCCGGCAGATCTCCTACAACAATATTACCGCCCACAACACCATCCTCATCAACATCACCGGCAATGGCACCACGCTTTTCTCCTTCTGACATATCAATTGTAGCCATAGCATGATTACCCGAAAGATCGCGGCCGTAACCGGCAATACCACCGACATAATCATTACCTTCGACCACAGACATCGAATAATTATCTCTTACAACAAAAGCACTCTTACCGACAATTCCTCCGCTGTAATCACCTTCATCGGTCATAACCTCGGCATAATTTTCACACTTGATAACGGCGCCTACATCAGCTCTTCCGACAATTCCGCCTGCGTATGAATTCTTAACAGTCACAGGGCCCTTGTTTACACACTTAAGCACGGTCGCCTTCTGTGTCCGGTCATAATTGAGACTGATATTTCCTCCGCTCACAACCTCAAAATCCGATTGTGACCCGGTATCGATATCGATATATCCGGCAATACCTCCGCCGTTGATATCCGATGTGATACCTCCGTTGTTTTCACATCGCATGATATTTCCCAAAGAAGGAACGGAATCCTCAGAATTAGAAATATCATCAAATACATCATTCAGATTTTCAGTATCTCTTAGCTTTGCAAACTCCTCATCAATCTCGTCAAAGCCGTCATCCAGCGAATCATTGACATTATGCATCTGATCCACCATTTTATTCAGCTGATCTCTTATCACCTTATCGGAACCCTTAAGGCCTTCTGCCAGAATATCCATCTGATCAGCGATCAGATCCGTATATCCTGTGATGTCGTCATCAGTCCGCCTTATATCACATTTATAATCATTGACCACCGAATTGATATAGCTGTCAAGATCATCCGTAAGACTCCTGATATCCTTAAGATCATCAACCAGGCCATCCAGCTCATCGGCATTTTCCTTTATATAATCTATGACATCATCCAGCTGAGAGTACATGTCCTTTGTGACGCCGTATGACTGTGCAAATGTCAGCCATTCCGGAATCTGATCAAAACCGTGACCAGCAAGATTCATTGTTACCGTAGCATTTTGATACTGGGCAAGCTTCTGATCAAGAAGCTTGACGAATTTTTCCATATCACTTTGCAATGCTTTAAAGGCTTTCTTTGCTTTCTTATCATCTACATCATAATCCAGATCGTTTATATGATCC
>JAILOD010000157.1 GCA_024691015.1 Lachnospiraceae bacterium | reverse complement strand
CCTTCCTGTTCGAAGGTTACCTCGTAGGGAGTGGGATATGTATCATTGTTGGCCATAAAATAAAAGATATAATCCTCAATCGAAGATATAGACGTGGGCATTGCCTGCGACTCTTTCTCCAGACGGTTCTGAAGTGCAATGGATGCGGAAAGTGCCTGATGATAATAAACGTCATCACGGGCCTCATCATTTACACTTGCCATCATCTGGTAAACCGCCAAAAGGATCGATAGGCAGAGAGCCAGCACGATAGCCATCACACATAGGACAACTATCATTGCCGCTCCCCTCTCCTCTTTAATGTAATTTTTTATAAGCTTATCCCTCTTCAAATCAGACTCTCTCTTTTACCATACCTCAAGGATTGCTAGATCGGAATATTCATACTGTGTACTGTCGGTTACTACTGCCTGACAGGTAACGCTCGTTGCACATTTGTCGGTCACACTAAAGGCACTGCTATCGCTGTCGGAATGGTCGTCTTTCTCCCATTGAACCGTGTAATTTCCCTTAGCAAGGTTAGGCATTGTTATGATCACCTTATTATCTTCAGAAGCAACTGCAAAATCAAATTTATCAAATGCAAATCCTGTAGCTGCTTCTGAGAAATCCTTCCATTCATAACTACTGTAGGCGTCAACTACTTCAATATTTCCGTCCGCAGGATAATACTTGAGGGTAATATTCACGGTTGATGCAATAAAGTTTCCGGAAAGCGAATTACCCGACAGAGAATTCTTCTTTGCGCCATTTATATTGATCTCATAATAATCCGGCTGTGTAGTACCCGTTGTTGAGATTTCAAACTGCTGAATCTTTAATCCCTCGGCACTTCCTGTTCCGACCTGATTACTGTAATCCGTACCATATAATCTTCCACTGGCCGAACGGGTTACCGACGTAGCTTTAACTGTCGGTGTATCCAGTTTAACCTTAGGCAGAGCCAGACTTGTTGAACCCCAGTTATAAACCGAAGTTGCTTTTTGCGAACCGGCATTTCTTACAAACGGTATAAGATAATAACCCGCATATTTTGTGCTCCAGTCTGACAGTAATGTATCCGCCGTCAGATTTACGGTTGTGGATGTTGCTGTAACACTTCCGTCAAACCCGAATATTGCGGTTGATTCGCTGTCTAATCCTTCAAGCACATTCTTAACAGTTGCCATTATCTCCTTTTCGGTAGCTCCGCTTCCAGAAAGCTGTGTCAGAATTGCATATGCCGATACCTGATCCTTGCATAAAATTCCGCTTATCAGATATATATCTCCGGCATTCGTTCCCGGAGCGATCTCCATAGACAGACCAAGGTTCTCAACAAAAACATTCTCTGATATTGTCGATCCGCTCGTAATATCAGTAACATCAGATCCGTCTATATTTACAATTTTAGCTGTAATATCCGACGGCCTTGAATACCTCTCAGCCACGGTAAATGTTATGGATGTACCCGGAAGAGAATCCACATAGGAGGTACTTCCGGATTTACCGATAAGATACATCGTAACTTCCTTACCTGCATAATCATCCATATTTACGTCGGTATAAGAATTACCGGAAACCGTGGCAAGCGTATTCGTAACACCGTTACAGCTTATCATCACATCATATCCGCTGCGCGCTGCAAGTTCTTTGGAATCCGTATAGTCATTCCAGTTAAAGGCGTAGATCATCTCATCATCATCAGTGATAGTCTGGACGATCGCTGCAGGCTTTGACAGACGTCTCTTTACATCAAAAGTTGCCTCACTGCTCTGACCTATGCTTAATGAGCTGCCGGCGCTGCTTCCATCTTTTGCGGTAACCTTTATCTTAACCTGCTCATAATTGTACTCATCGGCATTCATATAGAATGACCTGGCTGTATTAGAAGATATTCCCATATGAGTTGTGGAATCATAAGCTGTAGAGATCAGCGTTTCCGCCCCGTCCTTTATACCGTAAAGCTCTACATCATATTCATATGTATCTGATACCGACTGATCCCAGGCAAAGTAATAAAGCAGATTTCCGCTTACCGTATCAGTCGTAACATCTTCTATATCAGGAGCGTCAAGCAGGTTTGCAGACACACTGCCCTCCCGGTAATCCAGTCTGTCAGAATCACTTTCAGAATCACTTTCAACAAATCTTCTGTATATAGGATCCGCATAATAATATGTATAATCTCCGCCGTCGTAAATCTTATCGTATCCTACATTTCTCGGAGCAGTATTTGCAGAAAGTTCCGCGATCTTATCCTCATCCGTTATCTCATAGTAGGTATGAACAGGACCGAGGCCTGTTTCAGCATAGTACATTGCAACCTTAAACGACTTGAATTTCTGCAGCAGATCTGACGAAAGATTACCGAATTCCACCGTCTGGCTCACACCGTTTGAAAGATTTATATCCTTGTATGCCACCGTAGTCTGATAGGAACTGCCGTCCGTTGAGCCCAATAACTCCGCGCGATATGTCTGCGCATAAGCAGCAGATGTAGTTAGCGTAACATCTGCACTGTATGAGAGATCACCGGTATTTGTTCCGCTGAATGCTTCATTCAATACGGTTAGAGCAGTGGTTGCATAGTTCCCGTTCGGGACAAAGATATTTGCCGAGAACACCGAAGACCTTATATATTTTGATGCATCAGTTCCCTGAGGCTCTGCATAGCCTCGTAATGCATAATTTGTTAAATTCGATAATGTAGTATTTACATAATAATTTCCATCGCTGTTCTTTGTAAGGTCTATTGTATAAGTATCCTTATTGACAACGATAGCATTGATCTTAAAGTTTACTTTCCAGGAAGATCCATCCAAATAAGCATTTTCAAATGCCTCTGCATTTGCAAGTCTTATCTTCCATTCATTATTTACTCTCACAACCTCAAGCTCCGGCTTCATAAGAGTGTTTTCAAATTTAACATAACCTGAAACACCCTCGTCCGACCTCTGTGTAGAGTTGACTGCAACAACCTTGGCTATAACATAATAGTCACTGTTCACCACATCGACATCATCTATATCCGAAATACTCATGGAAGCCTTTTCACTGTATACCGTTGTACTCTCAGTCTTA
>JAILOD010000152.1 GCA_024691015.1 Lachnospiraceae bacterium | reverse complement strand
ATCTCAAGCAGTATGTCGCTGGTAACCAATGTATACAGCGAATCGCCGACCTTCGGTTCTATCTCATCACGGCATTTTTCCAGATGCTCTCTCCCCTTTAACGTGCAAAGTATTACCTTTAAAGGTTCATAATCATGCTCCTTAAGATATTCGATCGGGTCATCGATCGCCCTGTAGGGTGCCCCAAGATCTCTGCAATACACGTCCAGTGCCTCACCTGCACTCTTACATAAAACCTGGTGCGAATCATAGGTGATACCCGTAAAGCCTTTTTCGTAGGCGAGCTTTAAAAGAAAATCACCTTCCTCGTAGCTCATGCTTTTCCGGAAAATAAAACTATCGGAGCCGGCATCATAGATCTCTCCGCCGTTATAGCCGACAACAAAAAACCCGTCCTCTAAGAGCCCGTATTTTTTTGCGATCTTTATCCCCGAAAAGGTAGGCCTCCCCGTAACAAAGGCGAAGCCATGCCCCGCCTCTATAAGGGAATGGATAGCCTCCAGATTCCCTTCCGTTATTTTTTTCTGATCATTAAGCAGTGTTCCGTCTAAATCCGAAAACAGGATCTTTCTGTCCATATTATCAGTTTTCATCCTCTTCTATATTAGCTGTGTATACTGTACGCTTCCTGAAGTCATCGGAGGAAGCAAGATATTCATCATAAGTGGTGATCTTATCGATAAGACCTCCGTCGGGAAGGATCTCCATTATCCTGTTTGCCGTAGTCTCCACAAACTGATGGTCATGACAGGTAAAAAGCACAACTCCCGGGAATTTGATAAGACCGTTGTTCAATGCGGTAATGGCCTCCATGTCGAGATGGTTTGTGGGCTCGTCGAGCAGAAGCACATTAGCCCCGCTTATCATCATTCTTGAGAGCAGGCAGCGTACCTTTTCTCCTCCGGATAAGACCTTTACCTTCTTAACACCATCTTCACCCGGGAAGAGCATTCTTCCGAGGAAACCGCGGACATAGGTAACATCCTTGATTTCGGAATAACCGGTAAGCCACTCCGTTATATTGTAATCGTTGTCAAAAAGCTGATTGTAATCCTTCGGGAAATATGCCTGACTGGTAGTGATACCCCATTTGTAATCTCCCTCATCAGGCTCCATCTCTCCCATAAGGATCTTCATAAGAGTTGAGATCGCAAGCTCGTTTGAACCAACAAATGCAACCTTATCGTTACGGTTTAAAACAAATTCAATGTTATCTAAAACTTTCTTACCATCAATGGATTTTGAAAGTCCGTGGACCTCAAGCACCTCGTTTCCGATCTCGCGGTCGGGCTTGAAATCTATATAGGGATATTTTCTGGATGAAGGCTTGATATTATCCAGCTCGATCTTCTCCAAAGCTCTCTTTCTGGATGTAGCCTGCTTTGACTTGGAAGCATTTGCTGAGAAACGTGAGATGAATTCCTTAAGTTCCTTTATCTTTTCTTCCTTCTTCTTGTTTGCTTCCTTCATCTGCTGAACAAGGAGCTGGCTGGACTCATACCAGAAATCGTAGTTTCCTGCAAAAAGAGTGATCTTTCCGTAATCGATATCGGCTATTGCCGTGCAGACCTTATTTAAGAAATAACGGTCGTGGGATACGACTATTACTGTATTTTCAAAGTTAATAAGAAACTCTTCAAGCCATTCGATGGCATCGAGATCCAGATGGTTTGTAGGCTCATCCAGAAGCAGGATATCGGGATTACCGAAAAGAGCCCTTGCCAGAAGAACTTTAACCTTTATGGGACCCGGAAGGTCCTTCATCATCTCTCTGTGAAATTCATTACCTATTCCGAGGCCGTTGAGCAGGCTTTCTGCATCGCTCTCAGCTTCCCAGCCGTTCATCTCGGCAAACTCCGCCTCAAGCTCGCTTACCTTTATCCCGTCTTCATCCGAAAAATCAGGCTTTGCATAGATGGCATCCTTTTCCTGCATTACCTCATAAAGTCTTTTATTACCCATGATAACGGTATCCAGAGCTGTATATTCATCATATTTGAAGTGATCCTGCTCCAGCACCGAAAGCCTTTCGCCGGGTGTGATCGAAATATCTCCGTTTGTTGTTTCAAGCTTACCGGAAAGGATCTTTAAAAAAGTCGACTTACCGGCTCCGTTGGCACCGATAAGACCATAACAGGTTCCTTCGGTAAACTTGATATTTACATCCTCAAAAAGAGCCTTCTTGCCGACTCTGTATGTAACATTATTTGCTGCGATCATAATATAAACTCCTCTGTTAAATCAATGTTCGTCCGACTTTTGTTATTATACAGATAAAACCGCTATTTTCAAGTGTCAATTAACTTGAGCACCTGAAGCGGATGCTCTATTATGGCGTCCGCGTGTGTTTCACGAAGCTCTTTTTCGTCCCTGAATCCCCAAAGAACTCCCACTGTATACATTCCCGCACTCTTTCCGGTTTTCATATCCGTATTGGTGTCTCCAAGATAAATGCATTCATAAGGCTCTGCATTAAAATCCTTCGCCAGAGCAAGTGCCCCGTCAGGAGCAGGCTTTATAGGAAACCCGTCAAACTGACCTCGAACACGGTCAAAAACCTCTGTCCCGAAAACATCCTCTATGGTCTTTTGTGTCATCATATCGGGTTTATTGGACAGTACTCCAAGCTTTATCCCCCGTTCCTTAAGCTCCTTAAGAAGCTCAGGTATACCATCATAGGGATGCACCTTATACATACAGTCAACCTTAAATATCTGAAGATATCTTTCGTATATACGGTTTATAAGGTCTTCGTCTTTAACACAAAGATATGCGCAAACCCTGTTTATCTGATTTCTTGCCCCGTCACCGACGAATGTCTTAAAACGTTCAATCGGAACACTGTCCAGTCCGAATTCGGCAAGCGTTTTATTGGTGCAGTATGCAATAGCTTCAAGTGTGTCGTTTAAGGTGCCGTCCAGATCAAATATCGCCGCTTTCACCGTTCTCATTAAACTCGGGACTCCTTTCCGGAATAAAGGTTCTTGTCTTAACAACACTGTTTTTCCTGGATTTTGCAACCTTAGCCGCCTCTTTTACACATTCGGCCTGTGAATCAATAACACTGCGTCCGCGCCTGTCGGGTTTTACGTACGTTCCGTCCGGCTGCAGCAGAGATGCCTTGACATTATCGTTGAGCTGCAATTTAAGGAAAGCCTTTAAATCCTCTATAAGCTCCATTCTCTCAACCGGGAAAACGATCTCTACTCTTCTCTCAAGATTACGCGGCATCCAGTCAGCACTTCCCATATATATCTCTTCGTTTCCTTCATTCAGAAACCAGAAGATACGGCTGTGCTCCAGAAAATTCCCGACAATGGAGCGAACAGTTATATTCTCGCTTACCTTCGGAATTCCAACCTTTAAACAGCAGATACCTCTGATGATGAGGTCTATCTTGACTCCGGCATTTGAAGCCTTGTAAAGAGCCTCGATGATATCCGGATCACAAAGGGAATTCATCTTTGCAACTATCCTCGCCTCTCTCCCGGCACGTGCGTGATCCGCCTCACGTCCGATAAGATAGAGGAAACGACTCTTCATCCAAAGAGGTGCAACCGAAAGCTTGTTCCAGGTAACGGGCTCCGAATAACCGGACAGCATATTAAATACAGCAGTAGCATCCTCACCTATTGCCTCCGCACAGGTAAGTATGCCCATATCGGTATACATCCTTGCGGTCTTGTCATTATAGTTACCGGTTCCAAGATGAACATATCTTCTTATACCATCCTCTTCACGACGAACCACAAGTGTGATCTTCGAATGGGTTTTAAGACCCACAATACCGTAAATAACGTGACAGCCGGCTTTCTCAAGAGCCTTCGCCCAGATGATGTTGTTCTCCTCATCGAAACGGGCCTTTAGCTCGAAGAGAACCGTTACCTGCTTGCCGTTCTCCGCTGCCTGAATAAGCGCTGCAATGATCGGCGAATTTCCGCTTACACGATATAGTGTCTGCTTGATAGCCAGCACATCCTTATCCTTTGCGGCCTCACGCACAAATTTTATTACCGGTTCGAAGGTCTCGTAAGGATGCTTTAGAAGTATGTCCCCTTCTTTTATCTGTTCAAAAATATTCTTATCCAGCGACATATATTTGGGAAGCTCCGGCACATGATCCGGCGTCTTCAGATGGTCAAACCCCTCGAGGGAATACATCTTCATAAGGAAGGTGAGATCCAAAGGGCCCGGAATAAAGTAGATATCGGGCTCTTCTATGGAGAGTTCCTTTTTCAGAATACCCAAAAGCCTTCTGTCTATTCCGGCTTCCACCTCCAGTCTTATAACCTCTCCCCACTGACGACGTTTAAGCTGCTTCTCTATCTCTTTTAAAAGATCTTCAGCCTCATCCTCGTCTATAGAGAGGTCAGCATTTCTCATAACCCTGAAGGGATGGGCACACACAACCGTATAATTTAAAAACAGCTTATCTATATTTCTCTCGATCACTTCCTCTAAAAGGATGACCGACTTGCCATCACCTTTTGAAGGAATGTTAACGATCCTGGGAAGAACATCCGGGACCTGAACCATTGCAAATTCAACGGGAAGGTTTGTTTTTTTCTTTCCCTTTCCGCGCTTGAAAAGGCCTGTGCCGTTCTTGTTGTCTCCGCTCTTTTCCGTAACCAGAGCCGCTATGTTTAAGGATTTATTACGGACCAGAGGGAACGGCCTGGCCGAATCTACCGCCATCGGAGTCAGAACAGGATAAACAGTATCCGCAAAATACCTGTCTACAAACTCCTTCTGTTCCTCGTTCAATTCCTCGTGACTTTCGACAACCGTGAGCCCGTTGGTTTTTAATAACGGAAGAAGCGATCGGTTATATGTAGAATACTGTGTATCCACCAGCTCATGGGTCAGACCGTTGAGCTCCTTTAACTGCTGGGTCGGTGTAAGTCCGGCAATATCCGGCTTGGTATAACCGGCATTTTCCATATCCTTAAGAGAAGCAACACGTACCATGAAAAACTCATCCAGATTGGAAGCTGTAATGCTCAAAAACTTCAGTCTTTCAAAAAGAGGTATGTTTTTATCTCTTGCTTCACCCATTACTCTTTCATCAAACTTCACCCAGGATATCTCTCTGTTGGTAAAGTATTCGGGAGATGAAAAATCTATCTGTGTGTTGTTTTTTTCCTTAGTTTTACTCATATTTCATTTACCCCTTTGTACTTTAATACGGGCTTTATTCCGAATACTTCTTCAAAGCAATCCGCCCTGTTGTTGAAATTGCCTCTCTCTAAGGTTATATCCGATTTTGATTGAATGGTTATCAGAAGCTCACTGTCCTTAAGTGCAGCCATAACCTTTGCATATTTCTTCTTGGGATTCTGCGCCAGCGATGCGGATAGATGCAGGATGGCCGCAAGCTTGATAACTCTTAAGGATTGATCCGCATCCAGCTCCTCGTTATTAAAATCCGCATAGGAAAATTCATCAGTAAAGGAATTGAATACGATATTTGCCACCATCGCTCTCTCGACATGAGAGATACCTATGATCTCGGTACCCATTATTATGCTGTATGAGCTGTGCGCGGGGGAGCTTAAGGATACATACCGCCCAACGTTTCTCAAACGTGCCGAAAGCTCCAGAAGAAGCCTGTCACGTTTTGACAACCCATGAATCTTTTTCATGTTATCAAATATCGCAAGAGAGGTCATAAGAAGAGCCTGCTGTCTGTAACCGTTACACTTGTATTTTGCCGAAATGACATCGGCACATGAAAGGATATCCATATCAAAATCATGGACTGCCTTTATCACCTTTGCCTTATCCGCATAGTCGTACGCAATACCATCCGAAAGTGTAACACCGGGGATCTTAACCCGCTTGCATCCCGTGTCCTTCACAAGATGATTTATCAGCATTGCTGAGGGAAGCATAAGAGACGCATTTTCCGGAGCTATCCCCACCGATTTTGCTATTTCCTCCGCGGATTTTAATTTTATTTCATCCGTATAGGCGGTGTAGGATTCCGCTGTAACCTCATCCGGTGCACCTGCTCCTCTGAATTTCTGCATCATATAGGGCAGATAGTCATCTATGACAACCAGGTTTTCTATATCCTTATCCCTTAAATACTGCCTTTTAAAGCTGAAAAGCTCGTTCACGATCTCTTCGTTCAAAAGCTCTATGTACTTACTCCTTCCGGGCTCCAAAGCACGAAGAAGCGAACGTATCTTTAATATCCCGAGAGGCAGATTTACCGTGGAATTAAGGATTCCTTTTTCGAAGATCGAAACCTGTGTGCTTCCTCCTCCTATATCTATAAAGAGTGTCCCATGGTTTATAAGTTCATCGAAATCCTTCCCTCCCTTTAAGGCCACGGATTTGTAATCCAGAAATCTCTGCTCCGAGTTACTTAAAACCTTTACATTAAGGCCTGTCCTTATCCTGATCTGATCCAGGATTATCATGGTACTTTCAGCCTCTCTTAACGCCGAGGTGCCGTAGGCCACATAATCGTCTACCTTATACGAAGCCATTATCTGATTAAAGCCTTCAAGAACAGAACAGAGCTCATCCATATGAGTATTTGAAATCCTTCCGGTCCTGTAGGTGTCCGTACCCAGTTCAACCCTGTGCCTTACAAAGTCCAGCTGTTTAAGTCCGTTCCTTTTCGAAATCTGAAATATCTTCATTCCCGTTTCATATGAACCTATGTCTATAGCGGCAAATATCTTCATTACTTACCTCCGTTTCCCCCTTTTAGGTTATAGGTACCCATAATATGATCGATAAACTGTGCCGCGGTACGCCCCGAGAGCCCGCCGTGGCTTAATTCCCATTGATTTGCAAGATATATGAGTTCATCCTCGTCTATACCTGTTTTTACTCTCTCTCCCAGAACCTTGACTATGTTGTTAAACTCTTTTTTATCCGGCCTTCCGAAATAAATGGTAACTCCGAAGCGGGCCGAAAGCGAAAGCTTTTCCTGAACCGTATCGCTCTCGTGTATATCGTCATTCTCACCTCTGTCGAGCTTATCCGCGAAGCCCTCATGGATCAAATGTCTGCGGTTCGAGGTCGCATAGATAAGAATGTTTCCGGGCTGTTTTTCAAGACCTCCCTCAATGACTGCCTTAAGGTATTTGTATTCGATCTCCTGATCCTCAAACGAAAGATCATCCATATAGATTATAAACTTGTAATTTCTGTCTTTTATCTGACTTATTACCGCATTTAAATACCTGAACTGGTGCTTGAAGATCTCTATTATCCTGAGCCCGTCATCATAGTACCTGTTTAAGATTCCCTTTATACAGGAGCTTTTTCCGGTACCGGCATCTCCGAAAAGAAGAACATTATTGGCAGGTCTCCCTGCGAGAAAGGCCTCGGTATTGTCCGTAAGCTTCTTCTTCTGGGATTCATAACCCACAAGATCCTCAAGATAAATATGTTTTACTCTGGTTATGGGATCCACGCTCACCTTATCATCGCTATCCACGCTTATTCTGAAAGCCTTATGAAGTCCGAATTTTCCGACCCCGAAATCCCCGTAAAACTCCGTCATTATCTGAAGAAATTCACGCGGTTCACGAGCCCCTGACAGCTTCACGGCAAGCTCACATATCCTGTCTCGGATCCTTTTATTAAAGGTCTTGCCCTCGCCGTTATCGGGTTTGAAATCCTCTATAAGAGAAAACGCCGTAACCGAGCTTACCCTGTCAAGCTCTTTAAGATCGATATCAAACAATGTCTTTATGATCTCAAAATCATGAAGGGCGATCTCGTTTAAGGTTCCGCTTAATTCCCTCTTTCTTTCCATCGAAGTACTGAATGCATTCTCATCGTTTACAAGACTGTACGCAATATAGGCATGTAACAGATTTCCTTCAAAGCCATGCTCCACTCCGACCTTTATGAGCTCGCCTACGGTCTGGGATGCAAGTGCTGCGATCTCTTCATCTTTAACATCGGCCTCCAGTTCGTTCCGTGACATTTCATAGAGACCCGTAATGTTTTCGATTATTACGTCCTCCGAAAGATTTCCGTATAACAGAAGCTTGTCCGTTTTCATCAGTAATTACCCAGAACCCTCAGGTTTCTGGCCTCCTCTCTTATTCCCATAAGTGCGTTTTTAACCGAAGCCTGCACAAGATTTCCGTCAAAATCCACAAAGAAACGGTATTCCCATGGCCTGTCCGGAATAGGCCGGCTCTCTATGTTGTTCATATTGAGATCGTTGTATATAAAGTGTGAAAGGATACGGTAAAGCGAACCGCTCTGGTGCGGTATTTCAAACGAAATACTGACCTTTTTTGCATCCTTCAGAAAGATCTTCTGATTTGTAACCACGATAAAACGTGTAGAATTACCGTCACTGAAATTTATGTTTTTCTTTATTACATCAAGACCGTAGAGCTTTGCCGCTCTCTCTCCGCAAACAGCCCCCTGGGTGATATCGTTGTCATCCTTTACTTTTTTGGCGGCCATTGCCGTATTGTCATAGCTTACAAGGGTATAGTCGTGTTTCTCAAGAAAACCCGCAGACTGCATAAGAGCCTGAGGATGTGAATATACGGTTTTTATATCATTCTCTGTTGCTCCCGGAAGACCGATAAGGCAATTGTTTATCTCTATTATCTGTTCTCCGACGATATAATCCTCAAACTCAGACAGAAGATCGTAATTCGCACTTACTATCCCGGCACTGGAGTTTTCTATGGGAAGTACGGCAAAATTTGCACTTCCCTCTTCCACACTGCACATGGCATCCCTGAAGGACGGAACATTTATCGAATCCACTCCCTCTCCGAAAAACCTGATCATTGCCTCCTCGGAATAGGCACCCTTTACTCCCTGAAAAACCACCCTGGGAGGATTATCGTACAGCTTATCCACTGCAATAAACGGAAGCTGCAGCCCCATTCCCTTTTTATTCATAAGAGCATATTGCTTTTTACGGCTCATGCTCATTATCTGCTGATATAATTCTTCTATACCTTTAGAATTAAAATCGTTGTTTGTAAGAGCTTTTACAGCCGCAAGCTTTTCCTCTTCCCTTGTCCTCTCAAGAACGTTCTTACCTGCTCCTATTTTGTATTCGGCAACACTCTCGCTCACCTTCATACGTTCTTCGTAAAGCTTAACGATCTCTTTATCTATTCTGTCGATTTCAGCTCTGCATTTTTCAAGTTCATTCATTATTTGATTACCATCCGTTTTTATCGTAAATTCAGCATATATCAGCTATTTTATCACGTTTTGGTTTCATTGAAAATAGCCGCATGTTTTGGTAAAATAAATACAGATCAAACCCTGACCGGGCTGTTATCATTTCAAAATCGGAGGCTGTATAAATAATGAAAAAATCCAATATAATTTTTATAGCCATTCTTTTATTTGCAATAATCGGCTTTATTGTTGCCAGCAGCATTCTATCACATACAGAGCCCCTTCCCGACAATGCCACGGGAAACACTGCCGGTAACCTGTACAACAACGGTTACTTTGCGGAAAACGAAGGTGTGGTTTATTTTGCAAATCCCTCCGACGACTATCATCTCTACTCTATGAACCCCGATGAAAGCAATCTGAAAAAGCTTAATGAAAACTGTATCAGCCTGATCAGTGCAGCCGGCGATTACATCTTTTATTATCAAAGCTCCCTTGGCGGGTCGAACCTCGGTTTCTTAGGGCACAACACCGGCGTTTACCGTTCCAGGAAAAACGGCAAAAACACCCTATGCCTTGTCCGCGATCCCGTTGCAAGTTTGAATCTGGTCGGAAATGACATATACTATGAGGATTTTAACGAAAAAAAAGGGTTGCAGATAAACCGCATTTCGATCGACAAAAAAAGTCAGGAAATACTTTCGGACAGAGTTTTTGACTGTTCGATGTATTATGCTTCATATTTTTACTATGCCGGCATAGAAGAAGACCATAACCTGCACACCTTCAATATTCAATCAAAGACTATAGGTACGGTTTTTGAGGGAAATATTTCTTTGCCAATAATCGACAGCGGTAACATTTACTATTTGAACAATAAGGATAATTACTGTCTCTACGCCCGCCCCATGAACGGAGACGCCTCTACAGAGGTCAAACTCACCGAGGAGCGTGTGGAATGCTATAACATTGTTAACAGCAATTTTATATATTATCAGACGAGCACGGATAGTCCGGCTCTTATGCGTATGCGCCTTAACGGCAGCTCCAAAGAGATGGTTGCAAACGGAATGTTTACAGATATCAACTCCACTTCAAGATTTGTATATTTCAGACTCTGGGACAATAATAACGTCATCTTCTATCATCAGGACCTGTCAAACGGTGCCGTGGAACAATGGACACCTCCCGCACTTGAAAAATAACCTGTCAGTTTTTTCCGGTTACTGTAAGTACAATACCCTTAGACCCCTGGGCCGTCACCTTACAATACAGGTCGCATTCTTCACCCTTTAAAACCACATTATCGAAAATGTCAAGTTTTACCTTGGTTTCCAGAAGGATTTCTTCACTGGATCTGCCTGTTATATAGGACACCGTCCCCTCAGTACTAACATGCTTTCCTTCCAAGGTATGAAGAGTTACCTTCTCCTTTTTTTCAAGAGGTGTTATCTTTTTCTTTTTCAACTTATAACTTATATTATAGGGCTCACCCACTCCCTTAACGGAATGGATAAGCATCTCTTCCTTAACTCCCTTCGGAGTGATCTTCATCTCATCATCTATGGTAAGAGTTGTCTTTATCTCCTCCTTTGTTGCGTCAGAAATAAAGATCTGTCCGTCTGTAGTATAACTTTCGATCCTTCCGCAAAGATTTACACAACTTCCGATAACATTGTATTTCATGGCATATTCGCTTCCCATGTTTCCGACTACGGCATCTCCTGTGTTTATACCGATACCCATCTTCAGAATGGGATAACCATGAGCTTCATTCCATTTATTGATCTTTTCCATTTCTTGCTGCATTTTTACCGCAGCGATAACGGCATTCAACCCGTGGTCCTCATCCTTCACCGGTGCTCCGAATATGGCTAAAATCCCGTCGCCCACATATTCTATAACGGTTCCATTCATTTCCTTTATGATCTTACCCATTCCGTCCAGGTAGTGGTTAAGGACTGTGATAAGATCTCCCGGTGGGACCGATTCACACATGGCTGTGAAGCCTCTCAGATCGCTCATAAGAACCGTTATATGTTCCATATTTCCGCCCACGCTGAGCCCGTCAGGAGTATCCAGCACCTTCTGTACTATCTCATCCGAAAGATATCTCCCGAAGGCTTTTCTAATGAAGCGGTTTCTTTCCTCAAGCTGTTCATTAAGTTCCTCGATCTGCCGCATCATCTTCAAATGTTCTCTTACCTCTACAAGCTCAGTTATATCCGAGAGAACGATAATAACACCTATGATACGGTTATCTTCCTTAAGCCCCGAGCTTATAACATTTATATATTTAACCCGATCCCCTGTATGATAGGACACAACATTGCTGTGAACCTTGTCCATATCATAGATCGCATCTAATATAGTCTGATTAAACGCATCATTTTCCTCTTCTCCGAAAAAAACGGTTGCAAACTTTCTTCCCTCAAGCTCCTCTTTTTCCTTTTCCAGGATACTGATGGTTTTGTTATTTGTCATAAGGATCTTCCCGTCATTTCCGATAACAAGAACTCCCTCGTTCATATCCTGCATAACCCGTGCATTTAAACTGTCATAACTTCTGTCCATTTTAGACTCCCAACTCCTTAATATCCGAAATAATGATTTTTTTCAAGAAAGGCAAGAGAATTCTCAACGCTTTCTATCGTAGGAACCTCCATTGTGATAGGAATATCCCTTCCGAGACTTTTTACAAAATCACTGGCCAGGGCGAAATCCACATTGCCCTCTCCCAGATTTAGATGATCATCCCAAAGTCCGTGATTATCGGAAATATGCATATACCCGATATACTCACCTATCTCATCAAACCATTCCTTAAGAGAATGCCTGGAGAAGTTGGCATGTCCTATGTCAAAACAGATCTTAACCTTTTCGGTTTTTACGTTTTCCATCATTATCTTAAGAGGAACATAATCAACATCCGCAAAATTTTCTATAAAGATATTTTTATCTGACTTCTCTGCAAGTTCACTATAATACTCCGCAGCATCCTTCCCCCAATAATTTTCCAGTTTTCCGTCACGGCAGAAGGTCAACGCCGTCGAATGAAATACTATATTATCCGCCCCTACCATATCCGCCTGAAACACACTATGCTCACATTTTTTTCGGGAAAGTGTTTTTATATCCTCATCCGGACTTACCGGATAATTATCCATAAATACACCATGGATGGAATCACATAAGGTGGTATCCCGGTACCAGTTATATACATCGTCCTTTATATCATTGTTCAGGAAAGCTGAAGAGAACTCTAAGATTTCAAATCTTAGAGTTCTCTCTTTAGCCAACCTAAACCATTCTTCTTTTTGCGAATAACGCGGCTGGATCTGAATCATTATACGCTCCTGCTCTTAAAGATTGAACTGAATTTCTTCATGGCATTAACCAAAGCGCCATTCTTTTCTTCATTCTTTTCTTCAACAGCTATCATATCCTTTATAGTATTACTTACGGACTGAACCTCTGTATCGATACTTGCAAGCCTGTCTGCAAGACAACAGATCAGTGAATATATCTTATCGGGATGCTCACGGAAATATTCAACGAAGGTCTGTTCTTCTATCTGTGCTACCAGAACATCATCCATTGCAACTATTGTTGCATTTCTGGGCATTGATGAAATAAGCCCCATCTCGCCAACATAATTATCATTTACTTCAGCTATCTTCTTTTCATCGGATTCACCGTAGTTTTGGTAAATTCCTACGGTACCCGAAAGAATCTCATACATCCAAAGTTCGTATGAACCCTGTTTGGAAATAATGTCACCTTTTTTATAATCGATCAATTTATCTGCCATTTTTATTCTCCTCCTTATTAAGCCAATCCCGAAACAAAGTTTTTCATCTCAGCTATCAATTCGGGATCCTGTACTGCACCCTTACTGTCAGCAGTAAGATACTGATCGACAAGACCACAGGCCCTGACATATTTTCTGTCAGCTTCTCTTACACGCTTACTGAGGTCCTGAAGGAGAATATCTACCTTTATCGATTCTTTTTCAAAATAGTCACTCATAACTTTTTCATCTATCTCGATAACCCCGGTATCTTCGAGTGCTACCGCTGTGGCATTTCTCTTTAAGCTTCTGGCGAAACCCATTTCTCCGAAATACCCCTTGTTGATATCTGCCAGCTTCACCTCTGAAGCTTTACCATAGTCCTTGTATATACCTACCTTACCGTAAGCGACCTCATACATTTTAGACTGTTGTGTACCCTCTTCGAATATAATTTCGCCTTTTTTATATTCTTTTACGTTTTCTTCCACAGATTTTTCCTCCTGTTAAGTATAATAAAACTCAATAAAAACTAGAATGATTATATCATATAATTATTAAATTGTGTAAAATTTATGTTTCTCCGGCAAACCTGTTTGCCACTTCTTCGATCTGATCTCTTGCCTTTATAAATGCATCCGCAACAAGAGGGTCAAAATGTGTTCCCGCATCTTCTTTTATGATATTCATAGCCTTATCATAGCTGAAAGCCTCCTTGTAACAACGTTTTGACACCAGAGCATCAAACACATCAGCCACAGCCATAATACGGGCCGATAGCGGTATCTCTTCACCGGAGAGCCCTTTGGGATAGCCTTTTCCGTTCCATTTTTCGTGATGATACCCGGCCATATTCCTTGCTTCCTCAAGATAGTCGGCATCGGGAAGCGTTTCTATGGCTTTTTCTATATCCTTCATACCCTCCGTGGAATGTGTCTTCATAATTTCAAATTCTTCATCGGTAAGCTTCCCCGGCTTTTTAAGGATCATATCGGGTATGGATATCTTTCCTATATCATGAAGAGGAGCACTTCTTACGGCATCGGTTATGAACTTGTCCGTCAGCTGGTCCTTGTAATAACCCAGCTCTCTCATCTTGTGGCAGATGATATCAACATAGGCTGCCGTCTTTCGGACATGATCACCTGTAAGCTCATCCCTGTTTTCAACCAGATCCGCCAGAACCATAACCAGACTGCTCTGCATCTCTTCTATCTTTTCATGCTGCTTTTTATTGGCCTCAAAGTATCGTGTACTCTCCTCAGTTGTAGTAAGGAAAGCCTTGTATAGCCGTTCTATTTCTTCACCCGTCCTTATGTCGAGGCTCGAGAGCTTTTTAACATTGGTCTTTCTGGCATATTCATCAGAGTAATCAAATTCATCAGCGGTATGCGCCATAGCATTTATGGGCATTATCAGATGATACTTTGCAAGCCAGATAACAAAAGCAAAGAAAAGGATAAGAAAACTGCTGAACACTATCAGGATCTTAAATACAAACTCCACCTTGTAATTTCCGATATCTGCCATTGCAATATCTACTGCCGCATAGCAGACACATTCTCCGCCGGAATCGTAAACCGGTTCATAAACCGTTAAAAGCCATCCGAATTTATCATTCGAAATTACAGTATCTATCTTCTTTCCGCTTAACAGATCCGGAAGATATGCCATAAAGCTCTCGTCAAAGGGTATTACCTCACCAAGCTTCGCTCCCTTAACCGTCTCTGTATCGGGATCGAAAACAACGTGACAGCCGTCAGACATTATCTTATATACATAAACGTATGACACGTCAGGAGTATTCTTAAGAATATTTGTAAGGAGCCTGTAGGTTTCCTTATAGCTGTCAAAATCATCTCCCTCGCTTAAATATCTGTCCACCTCATCCCCATTAACGGTTGCCGCAGCCATTTTGGCCACTCCCTGAGCAAGATAGGTATGCTGATCCACGGTATAATTGTTAAACAGTACAAGACTTACAACTATACAAATGGCAGAGGTGATGCCGGCAAACAAAATCAGTACCATAAATATCTTTGAAGACAGGGATTTAAAAGAAAAGAGTTTTCTCCTAGCCTTTTTCTGAGCGGAGGTTTCCTTGAAAGGCTCCTGAAGCCAATATACCAATTCAAATTTAGGCCAGACAGCTTTCGGAATAAGGTAAAGAACAAGAGAGACAAATATCAGTGTGATCGCCTTGTCAACAAGATCCACAATGAAGGTATAAATATACCATGAAGCTGTCTCACTCATCCCGTAGCCCATAAGAAAATGAATAAAAGGTCCATTCTTATCATCTATTCCGATCCCGTAGATAAAATGCGTTATTGCTCCGCCTATACCGCCTCCGATTAATGCAAGCAGGAAAAGCAGAAGAAAAAAACCTCCGATTTTTTTCAGTTTCCCTCTTTTATGAAGATATGTTGTAACAAGTGCTATCAATGCGCTGGTTATCAAATAATAAATGGATACAGGATCGCTGAAATAGTTTAAGATATTTGTCAGGATGGCAACGACAATAGCAGGAATATATCCCCCAAGTATTCCGCAAAGTATCATTCCCGGTGTATCAAAATAAAACGGAAGAGACAGCGATGCCGCCAGTTGTTTTCCTCCGACATTGAGAAGGATTCCTATTAAGCAGGAAACTGCCGGCAGCAATAACTGCATCCGTTTGCTTTTTTTATTTTCCGTTTTTCCCGAAGTAATACTTGCAAGCTTTCCTTCGTCTTTATCCGGATTATTTGTTTCCTTATTATCTACACTCAATTTTTCCCCTCCCATATAAGATCACAAAGCCTTTTCTATGGTGTCCATAAGTGTCTGCTGATCCGCCGGTTTTAAAAGATAGCCGGAGGGTTGCAGCTTTAAAACCGCCTGGATATGCTCTCTGTCATTTACTCCGGTAAGAAAGATCACAGGGATATCCTTTATCTCATCATCCGCTCTTATCATTTCCAGAGTCTGCCTTCCGTCGCACACCGGCATTTCATAATCTAAAAGTATGAGATCCGGTCTGTCTTTTCCGATACTTGTCATAGCCTTCATTCCCGAATTAGCCAGTGATATCTTATATTTACTCTCGAGCATGCTCTTTAATGAACGAAGCGTCATTGCATTATCATCAACCAGAAGAAGATGCTTCTTCCCTGTATCGGCTCCACTTACACCCTTCACTTCATCCGGTGTAAGCGACAAACGTCTGCAGATCGCAAGTAAGAGATCCTCATTTTCCACAGGACTCAATAGATTTTCAAACTGATTACCGCTGAAATAGGTTGAAAAATTCCTGAACTCTCCGACGCTCCCCACGGTAAGAACAGGAATGGAGGGATAGTCACGACATAAAACCTCGAAAATACTCATATCCACATCATAAACACCCTGAAGCAGGACCAGTACCAGATCAGGATCCGTAAGCTCAAGCATTGCAGCTGCATTCTGTGTAGTCTCAACACAAAGCACAACTCTCGCAAAGTTCCTCAGATATTCGTTCTTCTCCTGCATTTCATTATCCATTTTTCCGATAAACAGTATTTTGATCATTTTCCGTTATTCTCCATATTATTTTTTATCTGATCCATAATAGCATGTGCTTCATCCTCATCAAGGTTTTTCACCGCTCCGTTCAGTTTTTTTATAAGCCCGTCAATATCTTCACCAAAGCTGTAACCGGTAAGCTTATTCATTATATCATCCGCCGCATCAATATCCATATCTTCAAGTGCTGTGGAAAGGATATCAAAGCTGGCTTCAAGTATTGCGCTGTCCCCGTTCTTTTTTTCGGCTGCTTCTTCTGTGCTTTCTCTTTCACCGATCACCGCCTTAAGCTTTTCTTCATAGGACCTCCATTCATATATAAAGGTCTCATGCATAGAGTATATCACCTTCAGGTTTTTATCACGAGCGGCGAATTCCAGTACCTTTGCCATACCTGCCAGAGGAACTATTCCAACGGTTGCTGCAGCACTCTTCATTCCGTGAACCAGAATGCGATATTCTTCCAGTGCCTCATCATTTTCATTATCCTTAAGTGCAGCATAGAACCTGTCCAGCTTATCCGCCTGAGGTAAAATGATATCGAAAAAGGATCCGACATTTTCGCGAAGAAGCTCTTCACCAGGCAGATGCATAAAGGCATAGCTCCAATCCAGGCCGTCCACATCCGGAAGCCCCTCGGGAAGAGTATTCTTTGAACTGCTTACGCCTCTTTGTTCTGCTGCCTCCTCAGGTGTCAGATAATGAATGAGTTCATCCGGAAGGGTTTCTCTCATAGCATCTTCAAGCTTATCTAAAGCCACCGGTTTTGACAGAAAACCGTCAAAGCCCATTTTTATGTATTCATCCTTTGCGCCGGCAACCGCATTTGCGGTAAGAACAAAGACCGGTATATCCTTAAACTCCTCTTGTTCCTTTATTTTCTTCATAGTTTCCACGCCATCCATTTCGGGCATCATGTGATCCATGAAGATCATATCGAAGCTTTCCATTCCAACCTTTGCAAGAGCCTCTGCCCCGCTGCCCGCCTCGCTTACTTTAACCAGAAGCGGTTTTAACAGACTCTTAAACACCTTCCTGTTCATGGAGTTATCATCCACGACGAGTACATGGGCATTTTCGGCTGTAAAGGCCTTACTTTCGGTTTCAAAAATGTCATCTTCTTTTAATCTCTTATCAAAGTCCCCTATCGGCGAGTCGTCAACAACAGGCTGTTCAAGCTCGAAGGAAAATTTCGATCCCTTTCCGTATATGGAGCTTACTTTAAGCTCAGAACCCATCATTTCGAGCAACTGGATGGTTATGTTCATTCCAAGCCCGGTTCCCTCTATGGTACGGTTCCGGTTTTCTTCAATACGCTGGAAAGCCATAAACAGCTTAGGCAGATCCTCTTCTTTTATACCTATTCCGGTGTCCTCAACCTCTACCTTTAAAAGAAGTATATCACCCCTTCTCTCTCCTCCGACTCTCAATGTAACAGAGCCGGTATTTGTATATTTAACAGCGTTCGTAAGGATGTTGGTAACTACCTGTTTTATCCTTATATCATCACCGTTTAACACCCTCGGCAGCTCCTTATCCACCTCTGTGATAAGCTTCAGATCTTTCGCCTGTGCACGGGCTGTTATCATGTTGACCAGATCCTTTATCATTCCCGAAAGCTCATAATCCTCGGGAACTATCTCCATCTTTCCGGACTCCATCTTTGATGAATCCAGAATATCGTTTATCAGCGAAAGCAGAGTCTGTCCGGCTGTGTATATATCTCTTGCATAGCTCCTGATATCCGGATCGGTCGTCTCTCTTAAGATCATCTCATCCATACCGAGAACCGCATTTATAGGTGTCCTTATCTCATGAGACATCTGAGCCAAAAACCTGGACTTTGCCTGATTGGCAAGCTCGGCATCTTCCTTGGCTTCCCTTATCTCGTTATACTGCCTGTTGATAACGGCCATATTTCCCATCTTTGCAAGAAGCCAGATAATAAGGATAAAAAGGATCATAGAGCAGATTATAAGATAAACCTTATAATAGGTCTTCTCGTAAAGCTTTGCATCTTTATGGATAAGGAATACCTTTTCTTTTATACTCTGTCCCGAATCGGATAAAACGCTTACTATGAGCTTATGATCACCAAACGGTATCTCGGGATAATACATGGTTTCCATAGCCGACTGTCTTGCGACTATCGCTTCCTTATCAACTCCTTCCAGAAAAACGCTTACCAGCGGATCGGTGGCTGTATAATTTAATACCGCGGGTGTAATAAGAACCTGTCCGTTACCTGGTTCAAGTATATACATTCCTTTAGTCAGCTTTGCATCTTCTCCTTCTTTGGTAAGGCTGTTTAACACTATGCTGTAATTCGGATCAACCTTATCGTATTCATTTATATTCAAAACTTTAACTCCATCCGTACAGCAAAGATACATTTTATCTTCACAGAACCCATCGAATGAATTGGATGTAAGAGTTGTATTCAGCCCATATTTTCTGTTAAGCAGGGAATACGGATAGTCCTCATTGTCACTTATAATGTCAGCCTCTTCTGCTACATAAAGCCCCGCACTCGAGCTTATAAAAGCCCTGTGGTCTTCGCTTATATATATATTATAGTTATTCTGATACGGGAAATTTACAAGCTTTTTTATAAGTGCATTATGAGGATGATAGTAAAGCCCGTTACTGGCAACATATATACTCCCACCGGATACGGGTACTATCTTCATGACTACCAGGCTTAAAAGACCTTCAGCCTTTCCCCAATGCTTATATACCTTGTCATCCTTTATCTCATATACACCTCCACCGTCGGTTCCGATTATAAGAGTGCCGTCCTCAGCTTCATCGCAGGCAAGTATTTTGGGCACATCAATACCGTCATTCACTCCGAGAGTCTTTACCACCTTGTTGTCTTTAAAATACGTAAGCCCTTCATTCGAAGCCGCTAATATACGTCCGTCTCTAAGCTCACGTACAAACCTGAACCTCGAACCGAGTGCCCCGGAATTCTCATCGTTATATACAGTAAAATTCCCGTCCGGGCTTAAATATACCAGACCTTCCTTACCGTAGGTCGAAAACCAGAAGCCTCCCTTTGTGTCTTTATATATATGTCTTATCCTTGTGCCATCGAAATGCGAAAGCTTTTCGTCATACAGTTTTTTACCGGCTTTTATATCTGTTTTTATAACACCGTCATCCGTACCGATATAAACGATATTATTATCTATACATATGGAATTTACCACCCTGTCAGACTCACCTATCTTATCAAAAAGATCGCTGAACGGATCGACTGACATTTTGAGAATTCCATGTTTTGTAGATGAAAACCAGATATTCCCCTGCTTATCAACCGTTACATCGGCTATTGCGGAATCAAAGCCGTCCATTGTAAGATCCTGGAAATTCCCCTCTTTGTCTACAAAGGCAATACCGTTATCACAGCATATAAAAAAACCCTTATATCTGTCCTTGTACAGAATCCTGTTAACGCCCGAACAATGAGGAAGCTCAATGGTATCCTCCCGGATCAGATTTCCGTTTTTTATGCGGACAAGATCAAGTGAATTTGATGTTGTACCTACAAGCAAAAGTGAATCTCCGTCATATCCGGCAGCCGTATAAAACATACTCGAAAGAGAGCTCTCCATCGTGTCCATCAGAACCCCGTCACTTAAGGAAAACAACAGTCCGGTCTCGGTAATACCGCAGATATCGTTGTGTTTTGTACATAACAGAGATGAAACATTTGATATTTCCTCTATTGGCCTGATCTCACTTATTTCGCAGGAAGTAAACAGCTGATCCTCTTCTGTCCTACCGTCAGCTCCAAGCTTATCCTGTCCTACATAAGTCCTAAGACAATTTATGGAAGATGTTGTGGCCAGATATATGTTTCCGTTCCGGTCCTCACAAATACCTCTGACATAATCTGAACTCAGTCCGTCTTCAGTTGAGATAACCGAGCCCCTTCTGGTATCCGTGTCATACACGAAAACTCCGGCGTCATTGGTGCAGACCCACAGTCTCCCTTTCCTATCAGTGAACAGATAGATCGCATTGCTGATACGGTTACCGGGAATAAACTGTTTGAATTCCGTACTGTCATAGCGATAAATCCCGGAATAAGCACCTGCCCACATATAGCCGTCTCCGGTCTGTGTAACGGAATTGATCTCCACAGAATTCAGACCATCATTTACCCCATAAATTGTTGAAACAAAATCGGAATTGAAATCAACATTATCAGCGGCATAAACAGTCTCAGAGCGTACAGAATAAAAAGAAAGTGCCGAAAGCAAGCCTATAAAAAATATAAGACTCCCCGCATCCTTTGCCTCTTTTCTTTTTTCCTCCTCATCAGGCCTTATTGTGACGCCCATCTTTTCAAACAAACGAATGGAATAAACAATGATGATAAGTGAAAGAAGCTTATCGGGAATATTCACGATAAGTTCCCCCGCTATTTGACAGATAACCTTAACCCCAATATACATAGACAGCATTTCAATAAGAGCATCCCCCCAGGCATTCCCGGTGAATCCACTGTTCAGCATCATATTTAATGGTGTGGAAACTATTGTCATCGCAAGAATTGCCATGACTGCAGTGGACACAACGGCAAACAGATCCACTCTGTCCCTCTTGTAAAGACGATGTCCTACTATAACAGCACCCGTGACATTGACAAAAAGATATATCCAATCGAAAGGAGCCCAGATAAGGGAGACAAGATTTGTAAGTATACCGGTAACGCTTCCGGCAACCGGCCCAAGCATAATGGCCGTCCAGAAGGTTCCGATGGTATCACCAAACAGAGGCAAAGAATAATTCTCAGTGATCCCCCGTCCCATGAGATTAAAAACAAAGCCTATTATAATGATCGCGATACTCCGTAAGTTAAACGGGAAAAGATATTTTTTCATTTCATTTCATCTCCGATCCGACCATGTGACTGGTCTCGGCGGTAGAAACAACCCTTTTATATTATAATATCTTTATGGCTTTATTTCTATATTAAATCATTAAATCGCTATTTAATCGCTATTTTATTGCTATTTGATCGGCCCGTACTTTTTCATTTCCTTAATGAATTTTTTTGCTATATCACTGAGCTTGCTGTCAGTCCTTTTGATATAACCTATTCTCATTTTTTCATCACTCTCGAGAGGTATGGCTATATATCCGTCACCGTTTAATTCTTCGCATATCACGCCGGAGCAGAGCGTGAAACCGTTCAGAAGTGTCATCATATTTAATGCCGTGGCCCTGTCATTTACGTGAATGGTCTTTTTATAGGGATATGTACTTAAAACTTCCTCTGCAAAATAGAACGAATTCTTGTTGCCCTGATCGAACGACAGACAGGGATAACCGTCAAGCTCCTTAAAGGAAATACTCGGCTTTTTCGAAAGAGGATTATCCGCACTAAGATAAACATATGTATCACAGGTAAAGAGCTCCGTAAAAATCAGATTGTTTTCTGTAAGCTCCTTGTTTATGACTCTTTCGTTAAAGTCATTAAGATAGAGGATACCAAGCTCACTTCTCATATTCTTTACATCTTCAATTATCTCATGAGTCCTGGTCTCATATATGGCAAAATCATATTCATCTATACCGGCCCTTTTTAAAACCTTTGAAAATGCTTCCACCGCAAATGTATAATGCTGGGTAGAGACATAGAATTTCTTTTCTGTGTCGTTCTTGCCATGGTAATGGTTTTCCATAAGCTCATACTGTTCAAGTATCTGCCTGGCATAACCTATAAATTCTCTTCCCTGTGTGGTAAGTTCTATTCCTCTGTTGCTTCTTGAAAAAACCGTGATCCCCAATTCCTTTTCAAGTTCCTTAAGACTGCCCGAAAGACTTGGTTGTGACAGGTACAAGGATTTTGCCGCCTCATTCATCGAGCCCCTTTCCGCGATCTCTATGACATACTTCATCTGCTGTAAAGTCATACTTTCCCCCTTATATTTTAATTTTAGTGTTGATTATAACATATTGATAACTGAAAAAAAGGGGAAATTGATCCCCTTTTAATCCCGCTTTTAATTATAATACAGAAAGATATCTGTCTCCCGAATCCGGAAGCAATACAACAATATTTGAATCCCTGTATTCCTCTCTTGATGCCAATATCACTCCGGCTTTCAGTGCCGCCCCGGAGGAGATGCCGACCAGGATGCCCTCAGAAGCTGCAAACCTTTTGCTCTCCGTAAAGGCGTCATCATTCTCTATGGTTATGATCTCGTCATAAATATCGGTATCTAACGTGTCCGGAACAAAGCCCGCACCGATACCCTGTATCTTATGGGGTCCGCTCTGTCCTCCCGACAGAACAGGAGAAGCAGCCGGCTCAACTGCTATTACCTTAACCGAAGGTTTCTTCTCCTTTAGGTACTTTCCGACACCGCTTAAGGTTCCTCCCGTACCGACTCCGGCAACAAATATATCAACCGCTCCCTCTGTCTGATCATAGATCTCCGGACCAGTCGTTTTGTAATGTGCTTCGGGATTAGCCGGATTTTCAAACTGACCTAGTATCACGGCACCGGGAATAGAGCCTTCCAGCTCTTTTGCCTTTTCAATAGCACCCTTCATTCCCTTTGCACCTTCTGTGAGCTCAAGGGAAGCACCGTATGCGGCAAGCATCTTTCTTCTCTCAACGCTCATGGTTTCGGGAAGTGTAAAGATCGCCTTGTATCCCTTTGCTGCAGCTATTGCCGCAAGCCCTATACCGGTATTTCCGCTGGTGGGCTCGATTATGGTAGCCCCCGCTTTAAGTATTCCCTTCTGCTCGGCATCGATTATCATATTAAGAGCGATCCTGTCCTTAACGGACCCTGCCGGATTAAGATATTCAAGCTTTGCAAGTAAGCCCGCACCCTTTATTCCGGCCTCCTCACTGTATCTCTTTGCCCTTAACAGGGGGGTATTTCCAACCAGCTCTGATGCACTCTGTTTTATATCCAACATAATATGCCTCCTAATATTATTTATTATTTTACTGCTTTTGCAGCTTCAAAGCCCTGTTCAAGATCCCAGATGATATCATCGATATTTTCCGTGCCTATTGAAAGACGTATCGTATTCTGATGTATCCCGGCCTCCTCAAGCTGTTCGGGTGTCATCTCCGCATGAGTCGTATCATACGGATGAATAACAAGACTCTTTACATCTGCGACATTTGCAAGAAGTGAAAAGATCTTAAGTCCGTCTATAAAGGCATAGGCCTCCTTCTGTCCGCCCTTTATATCAAAGGTAAAAATGGAACCTCCTCCATTCGGAAAATACTGCTTGTAAAGCTCGTGCTGCGGATGATCGGGAAGAGAAGGATGGTTTACCTTCTCCACAAGAGGATGCCCTGCAAGGAATTCAACAACCTTCTTTGTATTCTCGGCATGTCGCTCAAGCCTGAGTGAAAGCGTCTCCAGGCTCTGAAGCAATATCCAGGCACTTATCGGAGCAATTGACGATCCGGTATCTCTTAAAAGAATGGCTCTGATATATGTAATATACGCCGCGGCCCCGGCTGCGTCAACAAACGAAACACCGTGATAACTCGGGTTCGGCTCGGTAAACCTCGGGAATTTTCCACTTGCCTTCCAATCGAATTTTCCACTATCTACTATGATTCCTCCAAGCGTTGATCCGTGACCTCCTATGAACTTTGTAGCGGAATGAATAACCACGTCTGCCCCATGCTCTATCGGTCTGATAAAATACGGTGTGCCAAAGGTATTATCTATAATAAGAGGTATTTTGTTTTCATGTGCTATGGCAGCCAGAGCATCTATATCGGGTATATCCGAATTCGGATTTCCGAGTGTCTCTATAAAGACTGCCTTTGTCTTATCGTTTATTGCGTTTTTTACCTCTTCGAGATCATGAATATCCACGAATGTTGTTTCTATACCGAAATCTCTCAGGGTGTGGTCCAAAAGGTTATAGCTTCCGCCGTAGATAGTATTCTGTGCAACTATATGGTCTCCTGCTCCGGCAAGTGCTATAAGTGAATATGTTACCGCTGCTGCCCCGGCTGAAAGTGCCAGTCCTGCAACGCCTCCTTCGAGAGCAGCAACTCTCTCTTCAAGCACTCCCTGTGTGCTGTTAGTCAGTCTTCCGTATATGTTACCTGCATCTCTTAGATTAAATCTGTCTGCAGCGTGTGCTGCACTGTGAAATACATAGGATGTTGTCTGATAGATAGGAACCGCCCTGGAGTCCGTAACCGGATCTGCCTGTTCCTGTCCCACGTGTAATTGAAGAGTTTCAAATTTATACTGATGTTCATTATTGCTCATTTTAATATCCTCCTGTTTTTGTTTTATTTGTATCATCTGCATCTGATCTATTCGGAGAATACCACTGTTTTATACTTCTGTATAATTCCAAAAAACAGGAGCTTGCTATAGTTTAAACCTATTACCAAAAAACACCCGGTGACATTTAATGTCACCGGGCAGGCATATACGCAAATTAAGCTGTTTACTGCTCTGTATTATCTTTTTCCCTGTATAAAAGACCAAACGAGCCGGGTCCGCAGTTAACGGAAATGGCGGAGGAAGCACACTGGAAGATTATCCTGTCAAAATGTTTCTTTTTATTTATCAGCTCCTCTATCTCCTTCTGTTCTTCAATCTCCAGATCGACATAGGTCACAAACAGTAGGGATGTATCTATATTTTTATTGGACAGTACCCTGTTTATGTATTTTTTTCTTGCATGCTCTTTTGTACCGAAATAAAAACCGGAGGGCAGCATTTTTCCTTTCCTAAGAGTAAGCACGGGATGAATAAACAGGGATGTTGCAATGTGATATACAACGGGTGCAAGCCTTCCCGCACGTTTTAAGTATTCCGTATCATCCACTACAAAGCTGGTATGTACCTTATTCTCTGATCTGATTATCCTGTTTATGATCACATCCGGATTATCCGTCTCGTTTACAAGCCGGGCGGCTTCAAGCACCAGAAGTCCCATTCCGCTGGAAAGATGCTTTGAATCTATGACCGTGACATTCTCAAAGGATTCCGAAGCCTCCAGTGCTCTCTTATAACCCAATCCCACAGAAGAGCTCATCGATATATGAATAATGTTTACGGCCTTCAACAGATTTCTGGCAAAAAACTCTTCATACTCCGACACCTTGGGAGCTTCGGAATATGCATTTTTCTTTTCATCCTTGATATAGGAAACCAGACCTCTTACACCGGTTTCCAGGCCATCCAGAAAATCTCCGTTCTCTGTATGAACATAATAAGGTATAACTTCGACACCTTTATCCTCATAAAATTTAACCGGAAGGTCACTTACGCTTTCGGTTGTTATGATAACCGGCATTTTTCGCTTAAAAATATTTGTCCTGTATTCATCACCTGCTTCAAAAACATCCTCTTCTTTGATCGCGACATAATCCTTGGGAAGCCTGTTTACCAGTTCTTCTTCAAGTTCTATACTGCTGACCGGTTTCAAAAGATAACCGTCAAAGCCTTCTCTCGAATACAGCACTCTGTTCTTCTCGCCGGAATTTGCCGTAAGAACTACCACCTGTGTCTGGGTATTAAAGCCTCCGGTCTGGTTTCTTATCGCGTGCAGACATTCTATACCATCCATTTCGGGCATCAGATGATCCATAAATATCAGATCGTACTTATTGAACTGTGTCTTCTTTAAGGCCTCTTGCCCGCTTTCTGCCGCATCTATATGAATTTTGGTGTCACGGAGTAACTTCTGCACCACCATCACGTTGGCGTGATTGTCATCTACAACCAGGATATTAGCCTTTGGTGCCTCAAAAGAAACCTTTCTGTTTTTTCTCTTACCCAGTGTATGTCTCTCTTCAAGATTGAGTTTACCCACACTCTCTTCCGAGGAGATCTCCTGAGGAATATATATGATAAACGTGCTGCCCTTAGTATAGATACTGTTTACGCTTATCTTGCCTCCCATAAGATCCACCAGTTCTTTAACTATGTTAAGTCCCAGTCCCGTGCCTTCAATATACCGGTTCTTCTCTTCATCCACTCTCTTAAAAGCACTGAAAAGATAAGGTATGTTTTCTTTCTTTATACCCATGCCGGTATCAGCAATAGTGAATACCACGGTTCCTTCTCTGTCATTTTTCTTTTCGAATCCGACGGAAAGTGAAATACTTCCTTCCGAAGTATATTTAATGGAATTATTCAGAACATTCAGAATTACCTGTTTTATCCTCATCTCATCCCCGACCATTCTGACCGGGAGAGAGGGATCCACCTCAATATGGAAGTCAAGATTCTTTTCTCTTGCCTTGATCCATAGCATACCTACAATATCACTTAACATGTCACCGGGAGCATATGTACCTTTTACAAGCTCCATCTGTCCGGATTCTATTTTGGACATATCCAGAATATCGTTTATAAGGCTTAAGAGCATCTTAGATGCAGATTGTACATTTATGGCATCCTCTGCCACCTCCTCAGAGATCTCCTCCCGAAGTATCATTTCATTAAAGCCTATTATGGTATTTATCGGAGTTCTTATCTCGTGGCTCATACTTGAGAAGAAACGGTTCTGTGAAGCATTTAACTCTTCAACTCTCTTACTCTGTTCTCTGGTTCTCTTGTTTTCTTCTATGTAGAAGAGCCTCTGATACTCCATTATCGTAACGAGCAAAAATCCTACGGCGATCACCGAACCTGCGGAATCCAGTATTTCCGTCTCATAGCTTCTCTGTAATACCGTTGCGGGATAAATGTAAGAGACAATATAACAGACCAGAATAGATGCCGCATGCAGGATAAGTAAAAATATCTTGAATAACCCTCTTACACTTACCGAAATAAAAACAAAGAAAAAGATATCCCACAAAATCGCACAGCCACGCATCCCCCCTGCCGTAAAGAAGACTGCAGGAAAGACGATCAGGGATCCGGACATACACAGCAGGACGGCTCCCAACTCGGTTTTATCAAATCTAAGTGACAGAAACAATATCACCGGTACCACAAATACAATCATCGAAAGCGCAATGATCTTGGTCCTGTGCTCCCCTATAAAGAAATTCCATATATATATAACGAGCACAAAAAACTCCACAAGCAGACAGATATTTACAAAGCTTCGCTCCCTGATGTCGTGCTCATTTCCCCTGACATAGTTTTTAAGATATCTGACCAGTCTCATATTTCCCCTCCTGCCGTTCTGTTTTTCATTGCTGTAAGCTTTACTGCAATAAGGGATAAAAATTCAGCGTAGTCTTTTACAAAATCCGGATGGTATTTTTTAATATAGTCGGTATTTCCGCTTTCCGCAGCTTCTTCAAGCCTCTGCGCCCGTTCCGACATATTGATCGCACCTATCATCCTGGAGGTACTCTTTATAGCGTGTGTTCTGATCTCATAATTCTTCAGTTCAAGCTTTTCAAAAATAGAATTTAAGGAGTTTATCTTTTCTTCAGCATCCCTTATATATTCCCCAAGAAGCGAAATATAAAACTCCATGTCATTCTGGCAATAGGCCATTCCCTTCTCAATGTCTATTCCCGGTATCAACAGCTCATCGTCAGATTCCGGTTCTTCCGACTCGCTGGTTTCATATAAGCTTTTTTCTTCCTCCGGTAACCTTTCATCCCCTGTTTTGTCAAACGATGGCATATCCTCATATACTATTGCATTCTTTGGCAGAACTCTCTTTAATGTCCTTTCAAGCTCGGCGTTATCTACAGGCTTTGCAACAAAACCGTCGAATCCCTCCGACAAAAACATGTCCTTTGCATGACTGGTTGCATTGGCCGTAAGTGCAACCACGGTGCACTCCCTTTTTTCTCGTTCAGCCTCTGTCTTAAGCCTCTTCATGGCTTCGGTTCCATCCATACCAGGCATCATATAATCCATAAAAATGATATCGAAATCCTCTTCACTGAATACCATTAATGCATCATATCCGCTGTCAACGGTCGTAACCTTCATCTTATAGCTTTCGAATATTCCCCTTGCCACATAAAGGTTCATCGGTTCATCGTCGACGACAAGTACCTTTATTCCCGGACAGAACATCCTTCTCGTATCAGATGAAATGTCCTCATTTCCGATAGTATTCAGAAAATTGGCTATCTGAATTCCATAGAAGGGCTTTGGCATAAGATAGATCTCTGCCGGCAGCTTTTCATTAAAGCCCGGATCCGCAACAACAGCAACATTCATTTCACTTAACAGTGAATCTATATATTTCTTATTTGCAATATACTCACTGGTTCCCACGAAAATATGGGTGATATTATAAATGCTTTTGAGCCTGTCAAGTTCACTTACGGATGTGATCCTGTGATAGGGAACCGAGAGCCCTTCCACCAGATGGCTGACCATATCCATATAAAATTGCCGGACACGCGGATGTGACGTGGTTTCAAAATCATAAAAGCCCGCTATGCACACCTTTTCTCCGGTATCAATTGCAATACAGGGGGCATAATTGTTAACCTTCTGAGGAATACATACCCTTGCCACGGTTCCCTCTCCCTGCTTACTTTCTATGGTGAGAAAACCTGACATTGCCTGTGCAAAACCGTTAACGATAGGAATTCCAAGTCCAAGTCCTCCGACTTCTCTTGTCCTTCCGGAATCGGACTGGTAAAAATTATCATAGATAAATTCCATCTCACCCTCACTGATCCCCGGCCCGGTATCCCTGATCTCAAAGATGAGATTAACTCCGTAATCTCTTTTTGTTGCATAAATATGAGCATATACCCCACCGTCTCTTGTATATTTAAGTGCATTGGTGATAAGATGTCTCAACGTTTTCCCGATCTTTTCGGCATCTCCTATAAGCTCAACCGGAACAGACGGCTCTATATCCACAACAAGCTGTGTCTTATAGTTTTCTGCCACATTCAGGCGTGTCATAAGGTCGTTTACAATAGATGCAACCATGTAAACCTCATTGTTAACAGAGATATTCTTCAGATCTATTTCCGTATAATCCAGAATATCGTTTATCTCATCTGCCATCCTTCTTCCTGCTTTGGAGATCGCATTTATTCTCTCTCCCTGTTTGGTATCGGAATTTTCTTCTCCAAGGACCTCAGACAAACCGATAACCGCATTTACGGGGGTACGTAATTCGTGTGAAAGGTTTGCAAGGAAATCATCCATTTTTTCGGATACCTTACTTAACCGTGCAACCTCATCATCGGAATTTGTGATCAACATATCCAGCCTGCTTATAAGCGTACATAAAACTATTGCAGCAACTATAACTATTGCTACATGAAGCATACTACGTGTTATAAGCAGGGAATCAAATTCTCCGCCTTCTGAGCTCATATTAATAATATCGTAGGAAAAAACAATGAGATATGTGATGACAGAAAGATAGATCAGCCGCTTCTTGCCGGTCAGTGTGAACATAAGCATACAGACGATAACAACACCTGCCAGATCATAGGCACTGCTCTCATGAATACCGTAATAAAACAGCTCTATGGTAATAAATGTTGCATAAACCCAGGTACGATAATCCTCCGGTATGCTCTGAAAGACGTGCAAAATCCAACTGCCGATGATGCCCGCTACCATAAGCGGAAACGGCCAGATCTCCCACCCCAGGAGAATCGCTTCCGCCATCAGTATTATCGAAAAAGTTGTATAGAATAAAAGAATGATAATGTGTGAAATGTGAAAAACTTCGTCCCCTCTTTTTTTCAACTTCATTTTTCTTCCCTCATTTTATAATCTTTATCTTCACTTATCATATCAAGCATAATATCCGCTATAGCGGGATCGAACTGAGACCCTCTTCCTTTTTCGATCTCACTTCTTACAACCTGTTGCGCCAGCGCCTGCCTGTAGCTTCTGTTTGAACTCATTGCATCATAGCAGTCCGCAACACAGATGATACGCGCGATCTCGGGAATATCCGTCCCCTTTAACCCATCGGGGTATCCTGTTCCATCGTATCTTTCATGGTGCCAGTGAGCTCCAACCGAAAGACTTGGTAATGCAGAGATCGTACTTAATATCTTTGCCCCCTTTTCCGTATGACTCTTTATTATCTCAAATTCCTCATCGGTAAGCCTTCCGGGTTTATTTATGATCTCCAGCGGAATACCTATCTTCCCGACATCATGGAGCATTGCCGCAAAAAATATATTATTGATCTCTTCTTCGCTTTTTTTCATTCTTATGGCGATCTCTCTGGAATAGATAGCCACTCTTTTTGAATGACCGTTTGTATACTGGTCCTTTTCATCTATGGTACCGGAAAGGGCCATAACGATCTGTTCCGATAAGTCCTTAAGTCTCCTGTATGCTTTTTCGAGGTCGTTGGTCTTACGATCAACTTCGGATTGCAGGAAATCCTGAAGTGTGGAAAGCTCAATTATACGTTTTATCCTTTCCCTTGCCACTTCAGGAACAAAGGGCTTTGTTATAAAGTCCCTTGCACCCATTTTAAGAAGCCTTACCTCGGTATCACCGTCCTCATCCGCCGTAATGAAGACAACCGGTATCTTCGACCACGCCTCTACCTCTCTTATTGCCAGGTATGTATCCGTACCGCTTACCTCAGGCATCTTCAGATCCATAAGGATAATATCGGGCAGGTTATTATTCAAATACTCAAGCGCCTCTGCGCCGGAAGAAACCGAATCAACTCTGTATTCCCCTTCAAAAATCTTCCTGATAAAGATATGATTTATAGGTTCATCATCCACCGCAAGTATGGTCTTTTCATAGCTTCCCTCCAGGACCGAACCGACAATTTCCTTAATATCCTCAGGCATACAGGGTTTTTTCAGGAAACCGCTGGCGTAAAGATGCGCTGCCTGAACCAGTGCATCCTCCGAATCCGAGGAGGTAAAGAATATAACCTTAAGCTTCGAAAATCTCGATTTTCTTCTGATTTCCTTTAAGGTCTCTATCCCGTCCATCCCGGGCATTTTAACGTCCAGAAGAAGGAGATCGATAGAAATCTCCTCCAGGATTGCTATACCCTTCTCACCGGAATCTGCAGTCACAACATTGTAACCGCAGCTTTCAAGAATATGCCTGGTGCTTATTAGATTCATATTTTCGTCATCAATTACCAAAATAGTATTCATATCGATTCCTCTGCCGGTTAAATAAACCTGAAAACAACTATCAGATAATACTGCCTTACATTACAGAACTCTTATGTCAGTTAACGCAACCTGATCTCCCGTGAGAGACACATAGATATCTCCCATATCCTTATCGATAGTCAACACGCTTTTTATGGATATGCCAAGATTATCAGTGGTAACGGTAAGCTTATTTCCCCTTTTGTTAAACCTTACCACGCACTCCATTCCCGTTTTGTTTACCTCTTTCCAGTTATCCCAGCCTTCAAACTCATTACTCTTTGTAACAAGTATTTTATTTCTGTCCACGAGATCGTCTGCCGGTTCCACTTCTCCATCTATACGGATGAGTACCAGCTCACGATAATTCTCACCGTTTATCTTTTTATCATCTGCAGTATACAAAACCATGTAAGGACAATGCCATATCAGATTTGCTGTAGGAAGACTCATAGTATGGAATTCCAATCTCATTCCGTCAAAGATCTTTACACCTTCGGTACTGAGTGTCCTGTAACCGTTGACCTGAATATTGGCAATATCTGATTCCATCCGGTCAATATAGCTGACCTCCTCGGCAATTCTTTTAATATCGCCTTCCTTAAGCTGCTCTTGTGTTTCTTCAACACTGATCCCGCTTATATGAGCATTCTCTCCCGTAATTCCGATATATGCAAACCTTATGCTGTCGGGAAGTGCAACGGTAATTTCAACGATCTTTTCTCCACCCTTTATTATTATGCGGATATGATCTTTATATCTTGCCGTTTCAATCTCATACTGGATCGAATGATCCTTCTTTTTAAATATACCGCTTTCTGCCACATCGGTAATCTTACTCTCAATGTTTCTGGCAACCGTACAAATTGTATGACCGTCAAACCATATTTCTCCGTACTCGGTATAATTACTGTTTATGATTGACTGCTTTGTAGAATGAACTCTTGAATCAAGTGAGTCATAAACAATAAGTGAAGGCTGTGAGAAGGCATTAGGATCCTCCGTATTGGATTCGTATTTAAAGGTGATCTTTTTTATATTCTCGGATACAATGATCCCGTTTGATATTTCACTTCTGTAAGAGGTACAATTTATCTCGGTTTTCCAAACACTCTCTGTCTCATCCTCTATCTCTCTCAAACGGTATTCACTGTCCGCACATATAAGTGCAACCATTGCTTTAGCAAAATCGGGATCGAAACGGATACCGCCCTCCTTGACAAATTCCTCACGTACGGCAAACTGTGGTGCGACCTCTCCGAATTCGTTATTGGAAGTCAGGTTGTCATATGCATCGGCAACAGCAACAAGCCGGGCAAGCTCGGGTATTTCTTCTCCTTTAAGCTTATCCGGATAACCTCCTCCGTCATATCGTTCATGATGAAAATGTGATACCTCCGCAAGATAAGAGTACTCCTTAACCTCCGAAAGGATCTTTTCTCCGGTTAATGTATGACTTTGGTATATCTTTTCTTCTTCGTTATTCAGCAGATTGACCTTGTCTATAAGTTCATCCGGA
>JAILOD010000144.1 GCA_024691015.1 Lachnospiraceae bacterium | reverse complement strand
GGCAGGCTGGCGTTTTATCTGGTTAATCAGCCGGTGGAAAACGTAAAGCGTCTTACGGAGGCAATACTGGATGCGAGGGAAAACATTCATTATTGCAAGGAGTGTTATACCCTGACCGATGATGAGCTCTGTCCCATCTGTGCAAATAAAAGCCGCGATCACAGCACCATAATGGTGGTTGAAAATTCCAGGGACCTGGCGGCCTATGAAAAAACCGGAAGATACGAGGGCGTATATCACGTGCTTCACGGCGCGATCTCGCCCATGCTTGGCATAGGGCCTGCGGATATCAAATTAAAGGAGCTTATTACCAGGCTTCAGGGGGATGTCGGAGAGGTCATAATAGCAACCAATTCCTCACTTGAGGGTGAGACTACTGCCATGTATATCAGCAAGCTCATAAAACCCAGCGGGATCAAGGTTACGCGTATAGCAAGCGGAGTTCCGGTGGGCGGTGATCTTGAAAATATTGATGAGGTAACACTTCTCAGGGCTCTTGACGGGCGCTGGGAATTATAGCAGACGTGTTCTGCAATTTTATATTAAAGGAGAAGGAAAATGAGCGTAGAAAAGAAATTGTTTGGGAAACTTGCGGATGGTGCTGAGGTAAGCAGCTATACCATGAAAAATTCAAAGGGATCATCTCTTACAGTCATTGACTATGGCGGAATCATCACATCCATCATAGTTCCGGATAAGGACGGAAAGTTTGATGATGTGGCTCTGGGCTACGATACACTTGAGCCTTATCTGACAAACAACGAGTTTATGGGGGCAACGATCGGACGTGCCGCAAACCGTATCGCAGGCGCACGCTTCACTATCGACGGAGTTGAATACAAGGTTCCCGTAAATGAAAACGACAACAATCTTCATACTGATATCGACAACGGTTTCCACAAGAAGCTCTGGAAGGCTACCGTGGATGATGCAAACAACGCAGTTGTTATGGAGTACACATCTCCCGACGGAGAAAACGGTTTCCCCGGAAAGCTTGATATGAAGGTTACTTTCTCGCTTTCCGAGGATGATGCGGTAGGTATCCACTATGAAGGAGTTTCCGACAAGAAGACAGATATCAACTGCACCAATCATTCATATTTCAACCTTTCGGGAGTTACTTCTTCCGTAGAGAGTATTGAGGATGAATACTTAAAGCTTTTTGCTTCACATTACAATCCTGTTGTTGAGGGTGCCATTCCTACCGGTGAAAATGCTCCGGTTAAGGGAACCATCTTCGACTTTACCGATTTCCGCCGTATCGGCGATAACATCAACGACGATCTTGAGCAGTTAAAGCTGGTTCAGGGTTACGATCACAACTTTGGTATCGATTCTCCCGCAAAGAATAAGCTGGTTGCTATTGTTGAGGACAGAAGAGTTGGCAGAAAGATGGAGGTTTACACTGACCTTCCCGGCATTCAGTTCTATGCCGGAAACTGCATCAGAGAAAACCTTAAGGGTAAGAACGGCCAGATCTACGGGCCGAGAAAAGGTCTCTGCCTTGAGAGCCAGTACTTCCCCAACAGCGTTAACGAGCCTAACTTTGAATCTCCTATTATCGATGCAGGAAAGAAGTACGATACACTTACCGTTTATAAATTCGGTGTGATCTAATATTGTATTGAATTTGCCTTTATATTTTTGTAAAATAATTAAGGCAAAGCAAAACTAAAAAGTATGGAACGTAATAATTTACACAGGAGGATGAAATATGCTGGAAGAATTAAAAAAACAGGTATATGAGGCAAATATGCTTCTTCCGAAGTATAAGATGGTTACCTTTACCTGGGGAAATGTCAGCGCTATCGATCGCGAAAGCGGCTATTTTGTTATAAAGCCGAGCGGCGTTGAATATGAGGAGCTGAAGCCGGAAGATATGGTTGTTGTGGATCTTAACTGCAATAAGATCGAAGGAAAATACAATCCTTCATCTGATACCGAAACACACGCACAGCTTTACAGGGAATGGGATGATATCGGTGGTATCGTTCATACTCATTCACCTTATGCTACAAGCTGGGCTCAGGCAGGAAGAAGTATTCCGGCATATGGTACCACTCATGCGGATTATTTTTACGGACCGGTTCCCTGCTTAAGATGCCTTAACGAGCAGGAAATAAATGAGGCCTATGAGAGAAATACCGGTGTTCTTATTACGGATTATTTTAAAGATAAGGATCATATAGCCGTTCAGGCTGTTCTCTGCAAGAATCATGGTCCTTTTGCCTGGGGTAAAAATGCGGTAGATGCTGTTCATACCGCAGTTGTTCTTGAGGAATGCGCAAAGATGGCTATGTGGACTGAGGATATCAATCCCCGTGTAGAGCCCGCTCCGCAGGAGCTTCAGGATAAGCATTATTACAGAAAACATGGCGCAAATGCATATTATGGCCAGGGAAATTAAATAAAAGAAAGGAAAAGAAAAATGAACAAGCAGGAATTACTTAAGACCGCAAATCAGGTCCGTCAGGGAATCGTTACAGCGGTACATGCAGCAAAGTCCGGACATCCGGGCGGATCACTTTCTGCAGCAGATATTTTCACATATCTGTATTTTGAAGAAATGAACGTGGATCCCAAGGATCCCAAGAAGGCTGACAGAGACAGATTCGTATTATCAAAGGGTCATACGGCTCCGGGTCTCTATTCAACACTTGCCAATAAGGGCTTCTTCCCCTTAAAGGATCTTGAGACACTTCGTCACACCGGAAGCTATCTTCAGGGACATCCCGATATGAAGCACATTCCAGGTGTTGATATGTCTTCAGGATCGTTGGGACAGGGCTTAAGCGCAGGCGTAGGTATGGCTCTTTCAGCAAAGCTTGACAACAAGTCATACAGAACCTATGTACTTTGCGGAGACGGAGAGATCCAGGAGGGACAGATCTGGGAGGCAGCTATGTTTGCCGGTGCAAAGAATCTGGACAACCTCTGCGTTATCGTAGATAACAACAACCTTCAGATCGACGGTACCGTTGAGGAGGTTTGCTCTCCTTATCCTATCGATAAGAAGTTTGAAGCATTCAATTTCCACGTTATCAATATAAACGGCAATGATCTTGACGAGATCGATAAGGCCTTCAAAGAGGCTCGCGAGACCAAGGGTCAGCCCACTGCAATTATCGCAAAGACCTTAAAGGGTAAAGGAGTTTCCTTTATGGAGAACCAGTGCGGATGGCACGGAAAGGCTCCCAATGACGAGGAATATGAGAAGGCTATGGATGAGTTGAAGAAAGAAGGTGCCGCATTATGAGTGACGTAAAGAAGATTGCTACAAGAGAAAGCTACGGTAATGCTCTTGCCCAGTTCGCTGATGAATATCCTCAGATGGTCGTACTTGATGCAGACCTTGCCAACGCTACAAAAACACAGATTTTCAAGAAAAAATGTCCCGAGAGACATATAGATTGCGGTATCGCAGAGTCAAATATGACAGGTATCGCAGCCGGACTTGCTACAACAGGAAAGATCCCTTTTATCAGTTCCTTTGCAATGTTCGCTTCAGGCCGTAACTACGAGCAGGTAAGAAACTCAATAGGTTATCCTCATCTTAATGTTAAGATCGGTGCTACACACGCAGGAATCACTGTTGGTGAGGACGGTGCCAGCCATCAGTGTCTTGAGGATATCGCTCTTATGCGTACCATTCCCGGAATGACGGTTATCGTTCCTTCTGATGATGTTGAGGCTAAGGCTGCGGTTAAGGCTGCTCTTGACCACGAAGGTCCTGTATATTTAAGATTTTCACGTGCTGCTTCTCCTGTTCTGAATGATGAAGCATCCTACAAGTTTGAGCTCGGAAAGGGTATTACCTGCCGTGAGGGTAAGGATATTACCATCATTGCTACAGGAAATGAGGTAAGCTATTCTTTAGAGGCTGCTGAAATGCTTGCTAAGGACGGAGTGGATGCAAGGGTTATCAATATCCACACCATCAAGCCTCTGGATGAAGAGATAGTTCTTAAGGCTGCAAAGGAGACGGGTAAGATCTTCACTGTTGAAGAGGCTTCCGTAATCGGCGGGCTTGGTTCTGCGGTTTGCGATGTTGTTTGTGAGAAGAATCCTGTTCCCGTTCACAAGATCGGTATGTACGATCAGTTCGGTGAGTCAGGTCCCTGGAATGAGCTTCTTGAAAAATATAAGCTCGACGGAAAGGGAATCTACGAGCAGATCAAAGCAAAGCTTTAATCATATTTGGATACTGCCCCGGGGGCTAAAAGCTCCCGGGGTGTTTTATTGTTGCTTAACAAGTATTGTGTGATTACTTCTTCCCTGTTCGAATAATACTGGTAAAGTTATAAAAAAACCGCTATACTATACTAATTAAAAAAGTAAGGAATTAATTTTAAGGATATAAATGGCTGATTTTAAAGTAATAGACGGCGGCGCAGGCGGCGAAGAGAATTATGATCAAAAGGTCCTGATCCACAGGATAGTCAGCTGGGTTGCCAGGTTCATGCTGGCAGCTATAGCAGTCTGTGTCGTTTATTTTGGTTATAAATATTATCAGGATTATGTATATAACGAATATACGATAGAGTCCAGAACTCTCAGGTCCGATTCGGATACGGCAAAGTATTTGGGTTTTAACGGTCATATCCTGAAATACAGTAACGATGGTGCGGAAGCTTTTAACGGAGATGGTACGGCTCTGTGGAATATGACATATCAGATGACAAATCCGCTGGTTGCCACCTGTGAGGATTATGTTGCGATCGGTGAGAGTAACGTTGCAAAGATCATTGTAATGGATCCGGCAGGTGTTCAGAATACCATAGATACAAAGCTTCCGGTTCAGAATTTCCGCGTTGCCTCCCAGGGCGTTGTGGCTGCACTTTTAGAGGACGGGGATAATATGCTTATCGAGCTTTATGATAAGACCGGAACGGAGCTTGCACGTCTTAAATGTTCAATGGCAGAGAGCGGTTATCCTTTGGATATGGCTCTGTCTCCAAATGGAAAGCTGCTGGGAATATCCTATTTGAGAATAGATGACAATAAGCTTAAGACTTCCCTTGCTTTTTATAATTTCGGAGAAGTCGGTGAGAATGAGATAGACAATCTTGTTTCCGGATACGATTATGATGAAAGGGTTTTTCCACGGATAAGATTTCTGGATGATGAGCATGCGGTTGCCATCGGTGATGAAAGGGTGATCTTTTTTAAAGGGGCGGAGCGTCCTGTTAAGAATCATGAATATCGTATTAAATATGATGTGAAATCCCTCTTTTTCGGAGATGGAATGTTTGCACTTTCATTCAAGCTGAACACACGCCATAACTCTGATATGGTTGATGTTTTTAATGCCGAGGGGAAGAAGGTACTTTCACAGCGTTTTGAAATGGATTATACCGATGTACTTCTGGCCAACAATCAGATGGTTGTATATAACGACAGCAATTGTCTTATATATAATATGAAGGGACATTGTAAATTCAGCGGAAAATTTCAGGATAAAACCCTGCTGATGGTAGCCAGTTCTTCTCCTACGGTATTCTCGCTGGTAAGCCGGTCCGTTTGCGAGCTTATAAGATTCCATTAAGGGTTGGTGCTTATTAAATGGAGATTACATATTTATTCATTTTTACAGTGATCATTATTGTGTGGTTTGCCATTTACGGAGCCTGTGTCGGATTCTTAAGGCTGTTTCTGTACCTTATAGGTCTGGTTCTTTCTATTGTTCTTATGGTCAAATGCACTCCTTATGTGTCAGACTTCCTTATTCAGAATACGCCGATCCAAAATACCGTGGAAACCTACGTGAGAGAGGTATTTACAGCCGGTTATGACGACAATGGCAATGAGGATGAGGCGATTGAAAATATGGAGCTTCCCGATATTGCCAAAAATCTTATTATAAGTAATAACACGGATGAAGTTTATAAGCAGCTTCTTGTAGAGAAGTTTGCGGATTATGTGGCAAAGTATATTTCAAAGCTTCTTATAAATATACTTGCATTTTTAGTCTGTGTAATTCTTATAAATATGCTATACAGATTTTTGCTGGCTGCTTTTGAAGTAGTAGACAGGATTCCGATCATTAATGGCCTTAACAGGTTATCCGGTTTTTTAGCCGGAATTGTCCAGGGTCTGTTGATATTGGAGCTTATATATCTGGCAATGATCGCTTTTTCCGGCACTGAATGGGGTTCAAAACTGTATGAAATGGCCGGTAAAAATATGATCACGGCATATCTTTATGAGAATAATCTGCTTTTAATGGTGATAAGTTCTCTTGTTCTTTTATAAAATAACCACAATTATTGGTGGGTTTTTCAGTCAGTTCTACTATATATTGAGGCTCTGAAATTTTCTAAAAAATCCGTTAAAAAAGTTGTTGACAATCGAAAAACGTAGTGCTAATATACTACTTGCGCTCGCGAAAAGCGCGAAAGCACATTGACAAACAAACAGCAATGCAACCCTGAACATTCCAACAGGTTCTTAATGGAAATCTGAATACATTAAGAACATGAGAATAATTCAGAACAAGCGAAAGTAAAATACGGACAATAACAAATAGCCAAAGAGCTAGCGTTAAAGGCCGGTAAGAACTTTAAACATTTAATCATCTGAGAGATGATTTAAACATTTTTTATGAGAGTTCGATCCTGGCTCAGGATGAACGCTGGCGGCGTGCCTAACACATGCAAGTCGAACGGTGAAAGGAGAATGAAGTTTTCGGATGGATTTTTCCTGGAACAGTGGCGGACGGGTGAGTAACGCGTGGAT
>JAILOD010000139.1 GCA_024691015.1 Lachnospiraceae bacterium | reverse complement strand
AGCGTTGTATAGCAAATCTACACACTAATTTCAAACATATATAACTCACCCGTTCCACTTCCTCCTGTACTTCAACGGCGTAATGCCGATGCGGGTTTTGAAGGAGCGGATGAAGTGAGAGGTCTGGTTGAAGCCGCAGAGCTCGGAAATCTCATCAACGGTTTTCGGAGTGTATTTTAACAATTCCTTTGCATGGTTTAAACGTGCGGTAATAAGGTATTCATTCGGAGTAACCTGCATATATCGCGTGAACTGCTTTGCGAAATGGTATTTGTTCACGTGGCTTAGAGCAGCAAGTGAGTCTAAAGACAGGCTATCCGCATAATGTTTCTCTATATGGATCAAAGCAGTATTTATATAGTCCGGCAGGTCGGTGTGTCCGAGACTTTCCTCGGAGTTTTTAATAAGAAGAGCGGTAAGTAACTTTGCTATGAGAAGAGAGATCTTCGGTTCATAGTGAAGCTCCTTTTCCTGTGAAAGGCGAAGGATCTCTCGAAGAATTTCAGCTGAAGAAGCATCCTCCTCGTTTATCAGCTTAAACCCGTTTGAAGCGAATTCTTCATAATAACCGAGGGCGGAAGGACCGTTGAAATGAAGCCATAAGAATTCCCAGTCTGAGCCGGGGATACACTCGTAGCGATGATGTTCTATGCAGTTTATATACATCAGGGTACTTGGTTTACATAAATATTCCTGTCCCAGATAATCAAGTCTCCCCTCACCTGATAAAGTAAGAATGATAAGAAAGCTGTCCAGATTGGCACGCTCGGTATGGTAGGGCGGTACAGCTCTGAAATACCCGGCTTCCTGCACATAGAAATACAAGCCTTTTGCCTTTTTTGACGGAGTGTTTATGTAGCGGATGGAATCCTCGCTCCAGGACATATCAAGATTTTCTATAAGTTTTTTCGACATATGATTTCCTCTTTTGTTTATAGCTTTGTGATCAAATGCATTCACCGGTATTACCTTTGATATTATCCTATTTTAAATCCCGCACCAAGATAATGCAATTTTTGCCCAATATATTTCGATGTAATTTATAATTAATCCATATATAATGCGATTAGATCGAAAAGAAAACATTCTAACAAGATAAAGTTATAAAATTAAATGTATTCAGTAAAAGGAGGCATAATATGGCAGATTTAAAGAGGATCAAGGAACCCAAAAAGGCACGTATTGGAATCTATAGCGCAGGGCTTCACACATACTGGGATCAGTTCGAAGGACTTCGAAATTGTCTTATGGGCTATAACAAATTTATTGAGAATAAGCTTTCGGAATTCGGAGAGGTTTTCAACTACGGGCTTGTTGATACGGAAGACAAGGGACGTGAGGCCGGAGAGTTTTTCAACAAGAATAACGTCGATATCGTGTTCTCGCATGCGGCAACCTATTATACCAGCTCCTGTGTGCTTCCTGTTCATCAGCTTTGCAAGGCTCCGGTGATCATTTTGAATCTCCAGCCTGCTGCAGAAATGGCATACGACAAAACCGGTACAGACAGATGGCTTGCACAGTGTGTCGGCTGCAGTATCCCCGAAATTTCAAATGCCTTCAACAGGGCAGGGATAAAGTTCAGGGCGGTAAACGGTCTGCTGGGCCTGGATAAGACTCCCGATTTTGCAAAGGCAGATGAGGTGACGGCCGACAGGGAAGAAGCAATTGAGGCCTGGAAACAGATAGAAGAGTGGTGTATGGCAGCTGCAGTAAAACGCACACTGTCGCACGCGCGCTTCGGATTTTTAGGAGGCTATTACAGCGGAATGCTTGATATGTATTCGGACCTTACAATGCTTTCGGGACAGACCGGAATGGATGTGGAAATACTCGAGATGAGCGATCTTGATGCGTATCTTAAGGAAGTGGGAGATGATGACAAAAAGGAAATGCTTGATAAGATCAATGATTTCTTTGAGATAAGCGGAGATTCTCCATCCGACCCCATCGCAAAAAAGCCTACCGATGAGCAGATGGACTGGGCTGCAACAGTTGCGGTAGCGCAGGAGAAGATGGTGCGTGACAGAAATCTGGACAGCGTTTCGTATTATTATCACGGAAGAGACGATCATTTCGAAGAGGTGCAGAGCGGTTTTATTGTTGGTTTTTCTCTTTTGAATGCGCAGGGCATCGCCTGCTCGGGAGAGGGTGACATCAAGACGGCACTTGCAATGAAGATCGCCGATATCTGCGGAAAGGGCGGAAGCTTCTGTGAGATCGTGGCAGCTGACTTTAACAGAGATACGATGATCTTAGGTCACGACGGACCTTTCCATTTTGCTATCTCAAAGGGCAAGCCGATCCTTCGCGGAATGGGTGTTTATCACGGAAAGCGCGGAAGCGGAGTTTCGGTTGAGGCCAAGGTAAGACCCGGTGCGGTAACAACACTTGGTGTAACACAGACCGGTGACGGAAAGCTCAAATTCAACATAAGCGAAGGAGAGGCGATCGACGGGCCCATTCTTCTTAACGGAAATACGATGACGCATATTAAATTTAAGGAAAAACCCGCTCAGTACATGGATAAGTGGTTTGTGGAAGCACCCACTCATCATCTGGCACTTTCAGTGGGGCATAATGCAGGACTGTTTTCAAAGATCGCCGAGCTTATGGGAATAGATTACAAGGTATTTTAAGGTTACTGTTCAGACCCGTGCCACGCACAAGCTGCATAGGCTACGGGGCTTTGCAGCAGGAAGACATTTTAAGGAGGAAGCACTATGATCAAGTCATTTAAAATGAAGCTGTACGAAGGAATGCAGGATGAATACGAGAAGAGGCACAACGAGCTCTGGCCGGAAATGATAGATATGATCCACGAGCATGGCGGAAAGAATTATTCTATATTCTGGGACAGGGAAACCAACATTCTTTTCGGATATATCGAAATAGAGGATGAAGAAAAATGGGCGAAGAGCGCGGATACGCCGGTAAACCGCAAGTGGTGGGATTTTATGGCACCGGTCATGGAAACGAACCCCGATAATTCTCCGGTCTGTGTGGATTTAAAGTGCCTGTTTCATCTGGATTGATATAACATAAAAACTCTTTTTCATAACCTCTATAAAGGCTGTTCTCTGATAATGTCAGAGGGCAGCTTCTTTTATTTATTATCGCAGAGGCGCATAGAGGACAGGCAGGTTACTGTTCAGATCCGAGCCACGCACAAGCTGTTTAGTCTAAAGACCTTTACACCAGGCAAAGTGCGATACAATTCAGTGGTCCGGTAAACTACTGAATTGTAACACGAGCAGGGTACGATCATTAAAAATTTGCATTCAATGCGACAATGGTATATAACGTTTTAGGGATTAGGAGGGATTATTTTGAACACGGATCTTACAACCGGAAAGCCTGAGAGGGTGCTTTGGCAGTTCTGCCTTCCGCTTTTCGGAAGTATTATTTTTCAGCAGCTATATAATATCGCGGACAGCCTTGTGGCCGGAAAATTCATAGGAGAAATGGCACTGGCGGCTGTCGGAAACAGCTATGAGGTTACGCTTATTTTTATAGCCTTTGCCTTTGGATGCAATATAGGCTGCTCCGTTATAGTGTCCACTTTTTTCGGGGCAAAGAGGTACCGCGAATTAAAGAGTACAGTTTCAACGGCGATGATATCAAGCGGCGTGTTATGCCTGGTGCTTATGGCTTTCGGTATACTTTTCTGCAGGGAACTTCTTACGCTCATCAATACTCCGGCAGAGGTTTTCGAGGATTCCGGGCTTTATCTGGATATATATATACTTGGCTTTCCGTTTGTGATGTTCTATAACATATCAACCGGCATATTCTCGGCACTGGGAGATTCCAAAACGCCGTTTATCTTTCTCGCAGCCTCATCCTTAAGCAATATTCTTATGGACATCTGGTTTGTCGCAGGCTTTCATATGGGTGTCGCGGGAGTTGCCTATGCTACCTTCATATGTCAGGGGATAAGCTGCATTCTTGCACTCGTCACGGTTTTTAAGCGGTTGAAGACCATAAAGACCGAAGGGAGATTTTCATACTTTTCGTGGAATATATTTGGAAAGATCGCTAAAGTTGCGGTGCCGAGCATCCTGCAGCAGAGCTTTATCTCCGTGGGAAATATCGTTATCCAGGGTGTGATAAACGGCTTCGGCTCCGGCGTGATGGCGGGCTATTCCGCAGCCATCAAGCTTAATAATCTCGTGATCACATCATTTACAACCTTAGGTAACGGCGTGTCTAATTATGCGGCACAGAACATCGGAGCGAATAAACTCGTGCGGATCCCACAAGGCTTTAAGGCAGGGCTTAAGCTGGTGTGGATGCTTTGCATTCCGCTTGCTGCTCTCTATATTCTGGCCGGAAAGCAGCTGCTTCTTCTGTTTATGAATGAGCCTTCCGAGACTGCGCTTTCGACGGGGATCATCTTCTTGCGTATTGTTTCGCCGTTCTATTTTGTTGTTTCGGCAAAGCTTATTGCAGATGGGATACTGCGTGGAGCAAGCTATATGGGGAAATTCATGATCGCTACGTTTACCGATCTTATTCTGAGGGTTGTGCTGGCAGTTGTTCTGTCAGGAACCAAACTCGGCGCAACCGGTATCTGGTGTGCCTGGCCGATTGGCTGGTGCGTCGCAACCTTTCTTTCCATTATGTTTTACCGCAGAGGGCGGTGGAATTCCGGGAACTTCTGATAAAATACAACCGGTAGGGGAAGAAATAACCCTCTGCGTTGCATAGAAACGAGATAAATGAAAGGGAAAGCAACCGGCCTCCGTGGTTGGAGGGTAGCGGGTTGCGTGATCAAGTCAGATCGTAGCTATCAGGCAACCGGTACATTGGTGGAAGAAAGATACGTTGCATAGCAATTCTAAAACTGAACGGGAAGGCAACCGACCTCCAATTATAACAGCGTTACGGGTTTTGCTACCTGCATTATCCTCTTTTAAATCCGCTTGTCTATTTTTTTGTGTGTTTACTCTACATCGGGGTAAGTCAGTTTTTGAATTTAGGCGAAGGGACGTTGACCCCGGTTACACTTAGCGAACAGTGCTTTCGAATAGGCAAATCCGAGCACATGTTTGAGGACAGCGCGGTCCTTCACGCGCGGACGAGTTGCGCAGGATTGACCGCGTTTATGAGAAAGTGCTGTGAGCTTAGTGGAACCGAGCAGTCCCGTAGCCTAAATTCAAAAACTGACGGCTCACCCCGCCAACAACCTCCGAGAGCCATCTGAAACCTTTATAGAATCATGACCTTCACTTTAACCAAGTTCATAAAATAGCAATTTGATAAATGAAAGGAAAATCAACCGGCTTCCGTGG
>JAILOD010000084.1 GCA_024691015.1 Lachnospiraceae bacterium | reverse complement strand
TGTCTTCGGCGTGATGGCCTCTTTTAACTCCCCGGCCGTCAGCCTGAATTCGTTTTCTTCCTTAAGATTTATGATCTTCGGAACGCCGCCTGCCATAATAACGCAGGGAACGTAAGACACGTAGCTGGGCTCCGGGATGATTACTTCGTCGCCGGCCTCAAGCATGGCCCTCATTGCAAGGTCTATTCCTTCAGAACCGCCGACCGTGATCAGGATCTCGTGCAGCGGATCGTATTCGATATCGCAATGCTTTTTCGTATATTTTGCTATTTCTTCTCTTAATTCCTTAAGGCCTGAATTTGATGTGTAGAAGGTCCGGCCTTTTTCGAGTGAATATATACCCTCATCTCTTATGTGCCGGGGTGTGTCAAAATCCGGCTCACCTACTCCCAAAGAAATGGCATCCTTCATCTCTGCAACGATGTCGAAGAATTTCCGGATACCGGAGGGCTTCATCTCACTGACCTTCTTTGCTATAGGCTCTCTCATGGACTGACCTGTATCCTTTCATCCGCATATTTTTTCCCGATGATCTGACCGTGATCCTTGTATCTGCGAAGGATAAAGTGGGTTGCACAGCTTAAGATCGATTCCTGTGTGGAAAGCTTGTCCGTTACAAAGCTTGCAACCTCCTTTAAGGTCTTGCCCTCAAGGGTTACCAGCATGTCGAAGCCGCCGGAGATCAGATAAACCGAATTAACCTCGGGATATTTGTAAATTCTTTCTGCTATAACATCGAAGCCCTGGCCTCTCTGGGGTGTGCAGTTAACCTCGATAAGAGCGGTAACTCTCTCGTTTGATGTCTTATCCCAGTCTATGAGTGTGAGATAACCGCAGATTATGCCTTCCGCTTCCATATCGGAGATCTCGTTTAACACCTCGGTCTCCTCTACGCCCAGCCTTATCGCCAGCTCGCTTAAGTTCACCTTGGCATCGTTTTCGATCGATTTAAGGATCCTGGTACGAAGCTCTGTCTTGTCGTTTGCCATTTATTCTTCCTCCTGTAATTCTCGTCTGAGATATATTTTATATAATTCGTCAGTCTCCGGCGGTGTTAAAAACCGCTTTTCATCGCCATTTGAGACGGTTCTGTCATTACTGTTTGTTGCTCGCCCTATAACGGATGCGTGAATCCCCGCGTCCTGTAAAGCCTTCACCACGGCCTCTCCGTCGGCAGATGCCATTAACATCGACCCGCTAGAGATCAGCTGATAGGGATTTATATCAAAGAAGTTGCATATTTCTACGGTTTCCTGTTTGATGGGAATGGCCTTTAGATCAATATCAAGCCCCACTCCCGCGGATTCCGAAAGCTCCCAGAGAGCCCCGAAGATACCACCCTCGGTCACATCGTGCATGGCGTGAACTCCGGCCTTCAGCGCCACTCCGGCATCCTCAACCACGCTGATGTAGCGGTCAAAATCCCTTGCCTTCGCAATGTAATTTTCACTGAAACGCGCCTTTAATTCTTCGCTCTTTTCCTTTGCGATGATACTGCTGCCCTCGAGCCCTATCCATTTTGTAACGATGATATCGTCCCCGGGCTTTGTTCCTCCGGTAACGATCTCTTCTCCTTTTTTCACCTTTCCGACACCGGTAACCGTGATGATGGGCTGCCTTACCGCTTCCGTGACCTCAGTGTGACCGCCCACAACCTGAACGTTCAGTGCGCTGCATTCCTCGCAGACATCGTGCATCATAACCTTTATATCCTCTTCAGTGACCGTAGGGGGCAGTAGCACAGAGAGCAGAACCCCCACGGGCTCTGCTCCTGCCGATGCAATGTCATTTAAAGTCACGTTTATAGAAAGCTTTCCTATGTCTTTTGTAGTACCTGTTATGGGATCCGTGGAAAGTACAAAAACCTCGCCATCTTTAAGCTCGATCATGGCGCAGTCTTCACCGACTGCAGCCCCTACTAAAACCTCATCCCTTAAGGTATGAACTTCCTTTAAAATTGACCTTTTTAAAATGGTCTCACTGACCTTGCCGATTTTCATTTTATATCAAATTACCTTTATGTTTTTATTGCGCCTGCTGTTCGGTTGCTGCCGGCTGTTGCTGGGCTGCCTGCTGATCAGCCGCCTGTTGCTGTGCAGCCGCCGCTGCCGCCTGCTGCTGAGCTGCTGCATCCGCCCCCGTTGTGGCATTAGCTGCTGCCGCTACTCCTACTGCCTGCTGGGCCGCAAGCGCTCCGGCTCCTCCGTCTATTCCGACAGATGCCGCAACTGCCTTGGCATAATCACCGTTCTGGGTAGCAACTGCTGCCTGCAATGCTGAAAGAGTAACCGGATTATCCGTTCCCAATCCTACCGTAACGATCCTCGGAACAGCCTGATAATAGCTGGAATTAACCTTTGTACGCTCTTTCTCTTCGCCGTTTTCCTTGACGATCTTCCAGAGCTCTGCCTTATAGCCAGTGTGAGCACTCTGAACGTGCACCTTGCCCGCTGCCATTGAGCTGTCACCTACAACCTGGTCGGTCGCAGGTTCAGTCTTCGATATCTCTACGCTTTCGAATTCCACCGAACGGTTTGGATCTCTGGTTTCCTTACCGTAGATGGTGAAGGTTATCGTTTTGTCTCCGGGTGTGACTCCCTCTATATAAATGGGATATTCCAGATTGTTTGTAAATTTAAAATCCTTGCCCGAGCTTTCCGCTATGGCCGCATCTCCCGAAAGATCCACATAATTAACAACCATCGAATGGTTAGACCTCTCATCCACCTGAAGCTCCGACCTTAAAACCGCCTGATAAAGCGTGGTTGAAACCTGGCAGATACCGCCGCCGAAGCTCTCAACAACCTTTCCGTTTAAGTAGCTGCCGGCCAGCTTATAACCGTTGTCCTCCGAGAAGGGCGTAATGGTATCCAGCACCGAAAGCTGCTCACCGGGATAGAGCACGGTTCCGTTTATCAGCTTGCAGCCATTCTGAACGTTTGCACATCTGTCAGAACCCGAGCTGGTGTATTTTGTTGTAAACGTGCCAAGCCTGTCCTGTATCTGTGAAAGGGTATTGGGATCTCCCTTGGGCTTTACAACATCAGTCTTTAAGGTAAACTCCGCATCCTCTCCGTTAAAGCTCTGCGTGAAGAATTCTTCTATTTCGATCGCGGAATCGTCTATATTTACAGACTCTCCGTCCGCTCCGCCCTGTACGGAGAAGGAACCGTCCGACTTTTCAAGCGTCGCATTATCAGCCTTTGTGTCGAATACCGAACACTTATCCGTAAGTACGGTTCTTACCGCGCTGTCATCCACCGTCATCTGAATGTCGTAGACCTTGTTCTCTCTCTTTAAGTCTGAAAGCTCTTTGAAACGCTTGATCACGTTTCCCTCTGTACCAAGCCCCACAGCCTCGTCGACTATTTCGGTATTGGCCCAGGAAAGCCCGAGGTCTCCTGCGGTTACTGTGACCTTATTGCCACCTACCGCCGTCATTGTGATGTTTGTGGATTCCAGCCCTGAAACATATTCTGCTATTTTCTGCCGGGCCTCCTCCTCTGAAAGCCCCGACAGATCAATACTGCCGGCAAAAACTCCTTCTTTTATCCGGTTCTCGGCGGCAAAAGCCGGAACTGCGGACAAAAGGACGAAGAGGACTGTCATAAACAGTATCTTCGATAATTTTTTCATATTTCCTCCAATATCAAAATAAGGTATAATAACCTTTAGCCGCTAATCGGCATAAAACAGATCACCATAGCTAAAATAATGATCAGAATGATGATAGAAGATATTATTTTTCTGTTTTTCCCTGTAAAAAATTTAAACATGCTGTTCCTTTCCTTTCTCATTCTGTCAGGCATTTAATACTGAAAGGCTATTATATATGAAATTCCCCATTTTTACAAGCATCATCCTGCTTGTGATCCTTTTAAATTTCAGGCTGCGCCGTCAGAAGAAAAAGGAGCTTAAGTCGGATGAAGATTACTGGAAAAAGGAGCGCGAAGCCTTCACAACTCCGAGAAAAGATATTTCGAATCTTCCCTATATAAAGATTCCCGAGGATCTGCCGTTGGATTTCCCCTGTGAAGACGACCTCGTTACCGAGTGCCGCAATACAATAAAAAATCTTTCGAAGGATAAGATCATAAACCTGAACGGAATGTCCAATACCGATATCCGCCTTACCTACGGAACCTTAAACTACGAGCCGCTGGCAATGGCAGATACCCGCTATCTCACACTCATCCGCTATCTTTCGCAGCTGGGGCAGAAATACTGCGAACTGGGCTTTACAAAGGAGGCCGAAGAGATTCTGAAGTACAGTCTGGATATTGGTTCGGATGTTAAAAGCTCTTTCCTTACCCTGGCAAATATCTATTATGATTCCGGCCGGGAGGAGCTTATGGCAACGCTTCAGGAGAAGGCTGCTGCAATAACCACCCTAAGCCGTGACAGCGTTGTAAATGCTCTTTCGGAATTTGAGATCGACCGGATGCTTTCGGAATCGGAAGCTATAACAGACAATACATCTGATAAACAGAGTGATACCGAAGATGCTTCAGCCGGATCACCTTCTCAGGATCAGCAATAAAGGAGAAACACATGAAGACCTCCAAACACATACAGGAAATTTTAGACCGCCTCGATAAGGAATACGGCACGGATGCCCGCTGCTATCTGATCCACACCAATCCGCACGAGCTCCTGTTCGCTACCATTATGAGTGCGCAGTGTACGGACGAGCGTGTAAATGCGGTTACTAAAACGCTTTTCGTGAAATACCCCTCGGTAGAGGCCTTCGCAAACGCCTCTTTAGAGGAGCTTGAAGAGGACATTCATTCCGTTGGCTTTTATCATATGAAGGCAAAACACATCATCGAATGCGCCCGCGCCTTAATCCACGACTATGACGGAGTTGTTCCGTCGGATATTGATGAGCTTACAGCCCTTCCGGGTGTCGGCAGAAAAACCGCAAATGTGGTGCGAAGCCACATCTTCGACCTTCCGTCCATCGTTGTGGACACGCATGTTAAGCGCATTTCCAATAAGCTTGGTATGACAAAGGAGTCCGATCCGGTAAAGATCGAG
>JAILOD010000049.1 GCA_024691015.1 Lachnospiraceae bacterium | reverse complement strand
ATGATAGAGGTTACAAAGCTCAATGAGGTAAAGATCACCATTAACGAGGATTATATCGAAGTGATCGAGGAAACCCCCGATACGGTTATCACTTTAACGACCGGGAGAAAACTGATAGTAAAAGAAAGTAGACAAGAAATTAAAAATTTAGTAAAATCGTATAAGCGAGAATTAGAAGGACTGTAGGCCAAAGGGTTATTTGGCCTAATTTGACGTGATTTTAGGTCCTTATATTATAGGAGATAGTAATGGATTTAGCTTCGTTAATCGGAATAGTAGCCTGTCTGGGTCTTCTGTTTTACGGAATAGTCGGTTCAAACGGTATGTCCGCCATCTTCAGTTTCCTGGATAGAGACTCGGCGGTTATTACCTTTGGAGGAGCCCTGATGGCAACAATGGCCAGTACCACGATCGGCGGCTTTGTTACGGGCTTGAAAACTTTCACATTGGTATTTAAACCTTTTAAAATACAACCTGCTGAAATGATCAAACAGATCATTGAGCTTTCAAACGTAGCAAGACGTGAGGGTCTTCTTTCATTGGAAGAAGCAGCGGGGAATATAGAGGATGCATTCCTGAAAAAAGGGATCATGCTGGTTGTCGACGGTACCGATCCCGAGCTTGTCCGCTCTATCATGGAAGCGGAAATGGATGCCATAGAGGGCAGACATAAGGATAACATGGCCTTCTGGGACGGCCTCGGAGCCATGGGTCCTGCCTGGGGTATGCTTGGAACTCTTATCGGACTTATCAACATGCTTAAGAACCTGTCGGATCCTACATCGATCGGTCCTTCCATGGCCGTTGCCCTGGTTACGACATTCTATGGTTCACTGCTTGCCAACTGGATCTGTACACCTGTTTCCACAAAGCTTAAAGGTCTTAATGCAGTAGAAATGATGGTTAAAGGAATTGAGGTAGAGGGGCTTTTGTCCATACAGGCCGGCGAGAACCCCCGTGTTATAGAAGAAAAGCTGAAATCTTATCTTACACCTAAGGATGCCGAAGCGTTTGCTGAAGGCGGTGGCGGTGAAGGAGGCTGATTAAATGGCAAAGAAAAAAGAAGACGAGCCGCCAAAAGGGTCGCCGGCATGGATGGCGACGTTTTCGGACCTGATGAATCTTTTGCTCTGTTTCTTCGTTTTGCTTTTCTCAATGTCCTCCGTGGATGCCGAGAAATATCAACAGGTTGTTAATTCCTTCGCTGAAACCTTCAGTATCTTTCAGGCCGGAGGAAATTTTGTGGGAGACGGAGTTATGGTCAGCAATGGCGTAAGCCAGCTGAGTGAGCTCTCAACATATTTTGAATCAATGGGTACGGCACAGGATGCCGACCGTGATAACGAAGACATAGAGACAAATTCCAAATCACAGGAAAACGATACTACCGCAAACGGAGAAAATGCAGATGATTCCTCCGGTGGAGAGAGTGCGGACGAATTAAAGGAAGAACTTGAGGCAAAGCAGCTTGCGGCATCGGAAGCATTGGCTGAGCTTATACAGGAATATGTCAGTGAGTCGAATCTTGCAAATGAGATAGACATAGATTTTACAAGTCAGTACGTTTCACTCACAATGAACGGTGCATTGTTATTTGATTCCGGAAGTGATAAAATCAAAGAGGATGCTATACCGGTTGTTGACAAGGTTGGGCAGATCCTTGAAAGATATGCCACTTCCACCATAGAAATAGAGGGACACACGGATAATGTTCCCATTCACAATGCGAATTTTGCCGATAATGATGAGCTTTCATCGGCGAGAGCCAGAAGCGTTTTTCATTATCTGATAGAGAATACAGTCCTTGATCCGGCAAACATAAAGCATGCCGGAAGAGGAGAATATGTTCCCATTGCCGATAACTCCACTCCGGAAGGAAGGGCAAAAAACAGGCGTGTAGAAGTGAAGATTTATAATGAGCTTTCCGATGCGTCTTGAAAATAAGAGGAAAAAGCAATGAAAAAGAATCTGATGACCATAATCATACTGGCTCTTCTGCTGGTTAATACGGTAATGACGGGTATCGCAATGTTTTCCGTTATCACTACCAACAGCGCAGTGGTTGACCTTGTAAAGAAAATATCTCTTGCGGTGGATGTGGATATGGGTACGGCATCTCCCGTTGAAAGCTCGACCGGTACGGGTACCGTGGATATTTCAAATATAGAGACATATAATATTGCGGATCAGCTTACAATAAAGCTTAAAAACGATCCCGAAGAAGAAAAAGACAGGTTTGCCGTTGTAGGCATTACCCTTTCGCTCAATACACAGGATCCCGATTACGCTACCTACGGAGATCTATCCACAAGAGAAGGTCTTATAAAGGATGAGATCAACAAGGTAATCGGCAGCTACACATACAGTGAGATTCAGGAGGTGCCTACAGAGGTTATACAGGAGAAGATTCTTGAGAATCTTCAGGCACTGTTTAATTCGAAGTTTATCTGCGGAGTTTCATTCAGCACCTGGCTCACTCAGTAAGGAGGAAAAGAGTCCCTAATGGCGGACGTACTATCTCAAAGTGAAATAGACAATCTACTGAAGGCCCTTAGCTCAGGTGAGGTTGATCCTAATGAAATGAAAGAGACGTCCGAGAAATCCGTTAAGGAATACGATTTCAAACGTCCTGCAAAGTTTTCGAAGGAACATTTACGTACACTTGAGATTATTTTCGAGCACTTCGGACGACTGCTTTCCACGAACCTTCCGGTTTATTTAAGAAAGAATGTTCAGGTAAGCGTAGTCAATTCGGAGGCATTGACCTTTTCGGAATTTACCAACTCCCTCTCCAATCCGGTAATATTGGGGGTTATAAATTTTCTTCCGCTAAACGGCAGTGTCATGATGGAGCTTGCGTCCAATCTTGGCTTTGCGATGATAGACAGAATGCTTGGCGGACAGGGTGAACCCCTGGAAAAGAGCAGGGAATTTTCGGAAATAGAGCTTTCCATAGTGGAAAAGATAATGGCAGTTTGTGTTCGTCTTTTGAGAGAACCCTGGAAAAACGTTATCGACTTAAATCCGGTATTGGAAAGAGTAGAGACTAATCCGCAGTTTGCGCAGATCATAGCCCCTACGGAAATGATATCCATCGTCACCTTAAATATGAAGATCGGCGATGTGGAAGGTCTTATGAATGTCTGTCTCCCCTTCTTTACGTTGGAGAGCATTATGGATAAGCTGAATACGAAGTTCTGGTTCTCAACCATGCAGAGTGCTTCGGATGAAGATTTCCATGATTATCTGGAAGACATGATAAATCATGTTGATATACCTATAAAGGCGGTATTGGGTACAAGTACCATATCAGTATCGGATTTTGTTAACCTGCAGTTAGGTGATATAATTAAGCTTGATTCCAAAGTTGCACAGGAGCTTAATATCTATGTGGGGGATATCAGAAAGTTTACAGCCCTGCCGGGTGCCATGAAGGCGGCTTACGCGGTCAGGATCACATCAATAGTAAGAGAGGAGGAATAGGCGCATGGATGGCATGCTATCTCAAGATGAGATAAATGCGCTTCTGAACGGCATGAATGCCGACGGAGATGATGCTTCGGCAGGAGACGCAGGCGCAGCTTCCCCTGATGCCGGCGGTGGTGATGGCTTAACCGATTTCGAGAAAGACGCGGTCGGTGAAGTTGCAAACATCAGCATGGGGACATCGGCCACAACGCTTTATTCTCTTGTAAACAGAAAGGTAAACATTACGACTCCTGTCGTCACAATGGCTACCTGGGATACGATAATTCAGGATTACGAAAAGCCCTGTGTTTTTATCCAGATACATTACAAAGAGGGACTGGATGGTACAAACATCCTGATCCTGAGAGAGAATGATGTTAAGATCATCACCGACTTGATGATGGGAGGTGACGGTACCAATACAGACGGAGAGCTTGGTGAATTACATCTGAGTGCCATATCAGAGGCCATGAACCAGATGATGGGTTCATCAGCAACATCGCTCTCTTCGATGCTTGGAAAGATGATAGATATATCGCCGCCGCAGGCATCGCTGGTCGACTTAAATGATTTTGGAAGACCTGAGGATATAGCACCCTTCCTTGGTGGAGAATTTGTTAAGATATCATTTGCGATGCAGATAGAGGATCTTGTTGATTCGACTATCATGCAGCTTTATCCTATAGAGTTTGCAAGAGAGCTTTACGCTCACTTTATGGGAGGAGGAGAAGCCGCAGGAGCCGCACCGGCAGCAGACGCGGCCCCACCGCCACCGGAACCTGCTCCGGCACCGGCAGCACCGCCGCCACCGGCACCTATGCCGGATATGGGAATGGGGCAGATGCCACCACCGCAGATGGGGATGGATCCTTCAATGCAGATGGGTATGCAGCCACAGATGCAGATGCAGCCGCAGATGCAGATGCAACCCCAGATGATGCCGCAGATGATGCCTCAAATGGGAATGCCGCAGATGATGCCGCAACAGAACGTAAATGTTCAGACGGCAACCTTCCAGAATTTCGCAACGGATCTGAATCCGATGCAAAGTCAGGAAAATATCGAGCTGATCAAGGATGTTCCGCTTAATGTAACGGTTGAATTGGGAAGAACTCATAAACTTATCAGCGAAATACTTGATTTTGCACCCGGAACCATTATAGAATTAGATAAGATAGCCGGTGAACCGATCGATGTACTGGTTAACGGCAAATATGTAGCAAGAGGCGAGGTAGTAGTCATCGAAGAAAGCTTCGGTGTCAGAATAACTGAAATTATTAAATAATTTATATAATAAGGAGACAATATGGCTAAGAATATTTTAATCTGTGACGATGCAGCATTCATGAGGATGATGATCAAGGATATCCTTTCAAAGAACGGCTACAATGTTGCCGGTGAAGCTGAGAACGGAGCCAAGGCTGTTGAGAAGTATGCCGAGGTTAAGCCCGATCTTGTGCTTATGGATATCACAATGCCCGAGATGGATGGTATTCAGGCATTAAAGAAGATCAAGGCTTCAGATCCTTCAGCAATGGTTATTATGTGCTCAGCTATGGGACAGCAGGCGATGGTTATCGAGGCGATTCAGGCAGGAGCAAAAGACTTCATAGTTAAGCCTTTCCAGGCTGAACGTGTTCTTGAGGCGGTGAAAAAGGTAGTAGGCTGATGCCTGTGATCTTGGCGGCCGGGGGAGAAAGTATTGCACAGCTGTTTACCGTCATAATTATCTTTGTTCTGGTTCTGGTTATAACCGTATTTACCACGCGTTTTATCGGCAGTTACGAGAAAAACAGGTTTAGTGGCAGTAATATCGAGATAATCGAAGCACAAAGGCTTATGCAGAACAGATATATTATGGTGGTAAGAGTGGCTGATAAATATTTTGCCATAGCCGTTGGAAAAAATGAGATTACCTATCTGACTGAGCTTCATCCCGATGACATTAAACCGGTCGGGGTAAATGAAGGCTTAAACAATCAGCAATTCAAGGAAGTCTTTGAAAACGTAAAACAACAGTTAAAACAGAAAGTGACACCAAAGAAATGAAATATATCAGGATATGGTTATTTACATTTATTTTATGTCTGGTCTCTTTCTTATTTAATCCTGTTTGTACATTTGCAACAGAAAATATAAATTCCAACACAGGGGCCACATACGGTAACAGAATCAATGTGGATGGTTCCAGGACTCAGGATCTTAATCAACTGGGTATAGATGACGGCACTGGATATAACTCGACAACGGTTATAGATCAGCCGGGAACAGCCACTGATGCCAATGATCTTGAAGACCTGAATGTAGGCAATAACCTGAATATATCCTTCAGTGGGACAAATGGCAATCTGTCGGGGGCGTTAAGAATTCTGATCACCCTGACACTGATGGCACTTGCGCCAACACTGATTATTATGTTAACCTCATTCACCAGGATTCTGGTAGTGCTTCACTTTACCAGAGCTGCGGTAGGAACCCAAACCGTTCCGCCCAATCAGGTGTTGATCGGGTTAACATTATTTTTGACCTTTTTTATTATGCAACCTGTTATAACAGAGATAAATACGGAAGCGATCCAGCCATACGAAAATAATGAGATCACGTTTACTGAATTCAGGGACAGAAGTCTGGCACCTTTGCGCACATTTATGTACGGACAGACGCAGACCAAGGATGTGAGATTGTTTATGGATATCGCTGGGCTTGATATGGTGGAGGAATTGGACGATATTCCAACATACGTTCTTATCCCTGCGTTTATGATTTCGGAGCTCAGAACTGCCTTTATTATTGGATTTTTGATATATATTCCATTTATCGTTATAGACATGGTCGTGGCGTCTACCCTTATGAGTATGGGTATGATGATGCTGCCGCCAACAACGATATCAATGCCGTTCAAGATCCTGCTTTTTGTACTTGCTGATGGCTGGAATCTTGTTATCGGTTCACTGGTAAAAACGTTTTATTAAAACGGAGGTTTACAGGAGGAAAATATGGATATAGCTGCGGTTACCACAATTATGAGAGAAACAATATATGTCACCATAATCACTGCCGCTCCTCTTCTTATGATATCTCTTATAGTCGGACTTGTGATATCGGTCTTTCAGACCGTTACTTCCATTCAGGAACAGACATTGACGTTCGTTCCAAAGGTTCTTGCGATATTTGCGGGGATCATGCTGCTCGGTCATTGGATGTTAAACAATATGGTAGGCCTGATGCAGAGATTATGGAGCGATTTTTCACTGTACATTAAATAAGCGAGATGGTAAAGATTAGTGTTTAATTATGATTTCTCGGCAACTGACCTGGAATATTTCCTTATAATCCTTACACGTGTAGGATGCTTTTTTTATACGGCACCTTTTTTCGGAATATCGAATACACCATCCCGGATCAAAACAGGTATTGCGATATATATGTCCATTCTGATCTACCAGTTTGTTGTACCGCATGAGAGACTGGTTTATTCGACTATTTTAGGTTATGCCATACTGGTGATAAAGGAGGCAGCTACAGGAATACTCATGGGTTTTTGTATGAACATACTTTCCTATGTTACGCAGCTTGCCGGACAGCTTATAGATATGGATATAGGCTTATCCATGGTAAGTGTTTTCGATCCCGTCAGCAGACAGCAGACAGGTTTTTCCGGAAGTATGTATCAGTACGGTATGCTGCTGATTTTGATCATCAGTGGGTTGGATCATTATGTTATATCTGCACTGGTGGAATCCTTTAAAAGGATACCCGTAGGCGGAGCGGTCTTTAACTGGGACAGGCTGCTCGAAGTGATCCTCAAGGTTATATTTGATGTAATGAATCTTGGATTTCGAATATTTCTGCCGATATTTGCGGCGATGCTTTTATTGAATGTGGTGCTTGGAATCCTGGCAAAGGTTGCACCGCAGATGAATATGTTCACTGTCGGTATTCAGATAAAGATCCTTGTGGGTCTTACCGTGGTTTATCTCACCATAATAATGATACCGAGGCTTTCGGAAATAGTTTTTGATGAAATGAAGGTTCTTATTACCGATGTTATAGAGGCACTTGGATGACGGACAGATATATTATTCGCTATAACCTCCAGTTCTTTGCAAAAGATGGACCGGGAGGAGAAAAAACCGAAGAGCCTACCGCTAAACGTAAGGAAGATACCCGTAAAAAAGGGCAGGTGGCAAAAAGCCAGGAGGTTTACAATGCTGTAAGCCTCATTGTGATGTTTATAATTTTAAAGATATACGGTGAAGGGCTTGGAGAGAAATTTCTAAATGTATTCAGGTGGATATACGGTTCGGTAATCGTGGAAGCGGTAAAACCTGCCGGTGGAAATATAAACTCTCATGATGTTCATATTCTTATAATAGAGGTTCTGATGCAGTTTCTGGGGATGCTGCTTCCCATACTTCTGGTTACCTTCGTGGTGGCCTTCGTTGTCAATCTCCTGCAGGTTGGCTGGAAGGTTTCGTTTGAGCCAATGAAACCGAAGGGAGATAAATTAAATCCCCTAAGCGGTGTGAAACGTCTTTTTTCAATGCAGAAGGTCATTGAACTGGTTAAATCAATACTCAAGATTGTTCTTATCGGAGCAGTGGTTTATAACTATCTTATCGACAGGATCGGTTTTCTGTTTCTGCTGGAGGATTATTCGATAAACGGGGCAGTGGGATTTACGGCAAGCTCCGTTGTGGAGCTGGGCTTAAGAATAGCAGCCGTATATATTGTCATTGCTGCCGGTGATTATATTTATAACCGTTGGAAGCATCATGAAGATTTAAAGATGACCAAGCAGGAGATCAAGGATGAAATGAAGGACTCCGAAGGTAATCCCGAGATCAAGAGCAAGATCAGGCAGAAGATGATGCAGGCCAGCCGTGCCAGAATGATGAAGGCTGTTCCCGAAGCTGATGTTGTTATCACAAACCCTACTCATTACGCCGTGGCACTTAAATACGATCCGGCTGTGGCATCCGCTCCGATAGTTCTGGCAAAAGGACAGGATTATATGGCTCAGAAGATCAAGGAGACAGCCAGGGAAAATGATGTTGAAATAGTTGAAAACAAGCCACTTGCACGAATGCTTTATGCAAATGTTGAAGTGGATGAGGTTGTACCTCCGGAGCTTTATCAGGCTGTGGCGGAAGTTCTCGCATTTGTATATAATATAAAGAAAAAGGAGCAAGCTAGTTAATGCCGGCAAAGGAAAGAAAACTACCTTTTAGCATACAAGATGTGGCAGCAGCACTGTATCTGCTGGCTGCGTTCATTTTCATGATCATAACGCTGCCTTCCACACTTCTGGATGTATGTCTGGCCTTTAATATGGCCATTGCTTTTGCTGTGCTTTTTAATACCCTTTTTACAAAAGAAGTTCTGGATATGTCATATTATCCTACGATCCTTCTTTTCACCACGCTTTTCAGGATCTCATTAAATATATCGTCAACAAAGCTTATTCTTACGACCGGTGATCCGGGAAACGTTGTCAGAACCTTCGGTCAGTTCGTCGGTGGAAACGATCTTATCGTTGGAACAATAGTTTACATAATTCTGCTTATCGTTCAGATGGTGGTTATCAACAAAGGTTCGGAGCGTGTATCCGAGGTTACGGCGAGATTTACGCTGGATGCCATGCCCGGTAAACAGATGGCTATCGATGCGGATCTGAACACGGGGGCCATTGATGATCAGGAGGCAAAAAGAAGAAGAGAAAAGCTTCAGGAAGAATCATCCTTCTTCGGTTCAATGGACGGTGCCGTTAAGTATGTTAAAGGAGATACTACCGCGGGTCTTTTGATAACGGCGGTAAATATCGTGGGTGGTATTGCCATGGGTGTTATAAGAAGGGGAATGTCCTTCCCTGATGCTCTGCAGAATTACACGATATTAACGATCGGTGACGGACTTGTCGGAGCTATTCCTTCTCTTCTTATCTCTCTTGCCACAGGTATTCTGGTTACAAAGGGTTCAAAGCAGGCGGATTTCGGGCCTACACTGGTTCGCCAGGTTCTGGGTGTTCCGAAGGTTATGTATATGGCGGGAGCAGTCATAGCCTTTCTGGGTATTGTTACTCCTCTTAATGCCATCATTTTCGTACCGATGGGAGCGCTGTTTATCATAGGTGGAAGAGTGATACAGAATCAGCTTACCGTTCAGGAGGTGGTTACAGAGACCGCCGAAGAGGAAAGCAGCGCGGAGGAGATCAGAAAACCGGAGAATGTTGTTTCGCTTCTAAATGTCGATCCTATTGAGCTTGAATTCGGATATGGTATAATTCCGTTAGCGGATGTTAATCAGGGAGGAGATCTGCTTGACCGAGTTGTTATGATAAGACGCCAGGTGGCTTTGGAACTGGGTACGGTTGTGCCTATCATCCGTTTGCGTGATAATATACAGTTGAATCCAAACCAGTATATTATAAAGATAAAAGGCATACAGGTGTCGGAGGGCGAGATCCTGTTCGATCACTATATGGCTATGAACCCCGGCGGGGTGGAAGAAGAGATCACGGGTATTCCCACATTTGAGCCTTCGTATCATCTTCCGGCTATCTGGATAACGGAAAGCCAGAGAGAGCGTGCAGAGAGTCTGGGTTATACGGTAGTTGATCCTCCTTCGATAATCGCAACCCACCTTACGGAAATAATAAGACAGCACATCAGCGAGCTGCTTACACGTCAGGATACACAGAATCTGATAAACAACCTGAAGGAATCAAATCCTCAGGTTGTGGACGAGCTCACACCGAAGCTTATGGGACTTGGTGAGATCCAAAAGGTTCTGCAGAATCTCTTAAAGGAAGGCATATCCATAAGAGACCTTCTGACAATATTCGAAACACTGGCGGATTATTCGCCTACCACCCGGGATACGGATGTCCTTACGGAGTATGTCAGACAGGCTCTTAAGAGGGCAATAAGCGCAAGGTTCTTCTCGGATACGGATTCCACGAGTGTGGTAACCTTAGACCCCAAGGTTGAACAGGAGATAATGGGAAGCGTTAAGCAGACGGAACAGGGCTCGTATCTTACGCTACCTCCGGATCGCATAAAAGCAATTATGAATTCCACCGAGGCTGAGGTTAAAAAGCTCGAAAATATGGGTCGGAATCCTATTGTCATAACGTCTCCGATAGTCAGGATATATTTCAAAAAGCTTTCGGAGGATTATATAGCGGATCTTATCGTTATTTCTTATAATGAAGTCGACAGTAACGTAGAGCTTCAGTCTGTCGGAATGATAACCGCGTAAATACAGAGGGTAGTAATGATAATAAAGAAATTTGTAGGAAAAAACGAAGAAGAGGCGACAAGGCTTGCCAGAGAATCCATGGGAGACGGTGTTGTCATATTGAATGTCAGACCGCTCAAAAAGAAAGGGCTTTTAGGATTGTTCAGTAAGCCGAAGGTGGAGCTTACAGCGGCAAAAGAAGAGGCGGATGAAGCCGGCACCGGTCAGGATAAAAAGAATGACGAAGAAGCGGCTGCAAATAAAAGAGTGCAACCTCAGCCACAGCATCAAAAGCTTTCTGCTGTCGAACCTAAGGGGCGGGAATTTTTGAAGGATATAATTCCTGAGGATTTTGAGAAGGCCAGAGATATTGAGGAAAACCCGGATAAGGAAAATGCGATCGAAGAAAAGCTCGAGAGCATTCATTCTCTTATCGAACAGCAGATGAAAAAGGATACGGATGATATCCTTACGCCGGAAGAAGGAAAGTCTTCGGAGGATTCGGAAAAGTTTGTATTTTTAAAGCTGATTTACAATACACTGATAGAAAACGAAGTAGACGAAAAATATGCCAATGAGCTTCTTGACGACATAGAAAACGTCGGAACGAAAAGGTTTTCAATGGATTATCTGCTTTCCAACATCTATCAGAAGCTTGTGCTTAAGTTCGGCGAAAAAGAGGTAATGAAAAAAAGTGAAGACGGTAAGGCCAAGGCTGTTTTCTTTATAGGTCCTACCGGTGTGGGAAAGACCACTACAATTGCCAAGATAGCTTCCAAGCTCTGTGTGAACGACAAGGCAAAGGTGGCACTTCTGACTACTGATACATATCGGGTCAAGGCTGCCGAGCAGTTAAAAACCTATGCGGATATATTACAGATCCCATTCAGGATCATTTATTCAACGGATGATATGGATGCTGCCGTTAGTGAGTATTCGGATGTTGATTATATCCTGGTTGATACTGCAGGACATTCCCCTCATAATATAGAGCAGATGGAAGCCCAAAGGCAGTTTATAGAATCCACATCCGAACGATTACCTGCCGAGACATATCTGGTTCTCTCGATCACTACGAAATACAGGGATCTTTGCAATATTGCGGATACCTATTCTAAGCAGCTTAAATACAGAATAGTATTCACAAAACTTGACGAAACGAGTGCATTGGGAAATATGCTCAACCTTCGCCTTCGTACAGGAGCACCTCTGTCATATATGACGGACGGACAGAATGTTCCGGATGATATAGAAGAATTTAACGCGCAAAAGATAGTAAGAATTCTTTTGGGCGGCAGGGATTAAAGGAGAAAGCCTTTGGATCA
>JAILOD010000026.1 GCA_024691015.1 Lachnospiraceae bacterium | reverse complement strand
AGTCTTCTCTTTATTTTCGACACTTTCTATTATCCTTCTTTGAATCTCCTTCCTGTTATACAAGCCTGTAAGACCATCCGTTATTGCCATAAGCTCAAGACGTTCGTTTGCCTGTATAAGTTCCTCTGTTGTAGCACTTATAAATGTAGCAAGACGGTTTATCATAGACACCTTACCTGTGTAATCGGATACAGCCTGTTCCGGCTGCTGTCCTATCTCATGTATATCTCCCTCTCTGAGTGCCGCTATCGCAAGGGTTACATTATGCTGATTCAGATATTTTCCGGTTCTTAAAAACTCACCCGATGTGTAAAAACCGGCGGTCGGTGCAACGCTCTGCAGCATCAGGGTTTCCTTACCAACCTCGTCATTCCCCCAGTAGGTTCTTCTTGCCGCGCAAGAAAATACTATGAGCGCATCCGGAGCGAACTGGCTCAGTTCCGTTGCTTTTCCATGAATTGACTCCAGTATCGTCCAGGGATCGCCGTATGCTATTCGTGCTGCAACATTCTCCTCCACATCAGCCGTCATTGTTAAAGACCCATCCGGATTACTGGAGATCGGTGCCCTTAGTATATCTATTCCGTTATGTTTATATAAGAAGGGAAATTCAAGAGTGTTATTAAAAAAATGCTCATCATTCTGTATATGAAGATATCTGTAATAGGTTTCATATGCAGGCTTATGGTTTATCTCTTTCAGGATAAATCCGTCTGAGGAAGTAACCTCCAGTTTTTTACCCAAAGGTTTCCAACCGGTAATGTATGTTGTCTCAACATGAAATTCATCTCCCCCCAGTAAGACAAATACGATTCCTTTTTCATCATATCCACCGGTTTTGGAAAAAACGCACGCCCTGTCAGCATTTATATCAAAGCTGAATGCACCTCCTCCGAAAATATTTATATCCTCTCTTATCTTACTGAGATTATCACAGAGACCGGTCATCGACATCCCTCTTATGGTAAGGAGCATCTCAATAGCCTTAACTTCGGGCCTGTCCTCTACATATTTTTTAAGATCCCTGGCGACCGACTCCTGCGTGTCTTCCGTGAGCTTGTACTGGAGGACCTCAACCTTTGTGGAAACATATTCAAATATGTAACAGGATACTGCGATCGTACCACCCGAAAAATCTCCGTTCACAATATTCCCGTTTGACGTACAGCCAACATAAAGCGCATCCGGCATTTTCTCGTCGATCAATCTGCAAACAGAATCCACCTTCGTGTTATCAGGTGTTTCCATATAAATCTGAAAAAGCACATCGGAAACAACTCTTGACCGACACCACTGACGGATCTTGACAAGCTCCGTCTTAAACTCCGTAATGTTTTTTACCGCAAACTGAAACTGCTTCATACTGCACCTCCAATCAAATGCTTAGTTACACCTTGACCATACCCTGTATTTTTTAAAATTCTGCTCTTCCGCTTGCCCCGCATGGCAGGATCAGGCCACTGTTCATAACCGGGAGCCCTACCTCATCCGATCTCACCTTACAATTTCTGTTTCGCTTATATATCACTGACATCATATAATTGAGAACGGAACTTTGCAGGCCCGTTGTATACGAATTTACCAGAACAAACAAAGGGTTCTCCGATAACAGTTCCTCCGTCAGCTCCATAAACGGATAAATTGATTCCTCAATCTTCCAGGTCTCTCCTTTCGGCCCCCGACCGTAAGACGGCGGATCCATTATTATTGCATCGTATTTATTCCCTCTTCTTATTTCTCTTTCCACAAATTTTTTGCAGTCATCTACTATCCATCTGAAGCTCTGCTCAGGAAGACTCGACGCCCTGGCATTCTCCTTTGCCCAGGCCACTATACCTTTTGAAGCATCCACATGAGTTACGTGTGCCCCGGCATTAACACATGACAGGGTTGCTCCGCCCGTATATGCAAAAAGATTAAGTATCTTTATCGGACGCCCCGCAGACTTTATCTTTTCTGCCATCCAGTCCCAGTTTACCGCCTGCTCCGGAAAAATACCGGTATGCTTAAACGAAAAGGGCTTCAGATTAAATGTCAGCTCTCCGTATGAGATCTGCCATTCCTCGGGAAGCTTTACCACCTCCCATTCACCGCCACCCTTATTGCTCCTGTGATACCTTGCATTAAAATGCTTCCATCTTGAATCTTCTCTTTTTGTGTTCCATATCACCTGCGGATCCGGACGTACAAGTACATACTTTCCCCAGCTTTCCAGCTTTTCTCCTCCGGAACAGTCTATCACTTTATAATCCTTCCAATTATCGGCAACCCACATATATTCCTCCGAATTTCAGCAGATCCTGGGAAGACCTTCGCCATACATTTTATTAACGATTCTTAATCCCCCTATGGGAGTTCGCATAACAACCTCTCCGCCAATACCGTCCGGTTCACTTATCCGTCCGATGATCGCAGCCTCTTCTCCATATCTGCTCTTTTTTATTATCTCAAGTGTTCTCTTTGCGTCACTCTCACCCACTGCAATAACCGCCTTACCTTCGTTTCCCATATACAAAGGATCCAGACCCAGCATATTGCAGAAGGATGAAACTCCCGGGTGTATGGGCAGAACCTCTTCTTCTATTAAAATCTGTTTCCCGGATCTTTCGGCAAATTCATTGAGAACGGTTCCCAGCCCACCTCTTGTAACATCACGCATCGCATGTATTTCTGTTTTATGAGAAATGAGATTTTGTATTATGTCAACCAGTGGTGCTGTATCACTTACCGCATCGTTTTCAATATTCATCCGATGACTTAGAATTGTCATATGATGATCGCCCAAAGCTCCCGTAAGAATAATTACATCACCGCTTCTGCAATTTTCAGGCCCGTATGATACACCTTCTTTTACAAAACCAACGCCTGCAGTATTAATTATAAGTCCGCCATGTCCTTCTATAACCTTTGTATCTCCGGTAACGATCTTAACTCCGGCTTCTCCCGCGCAATCAGCCATTGATTGCACTATTTTTTCGAGAAGTCCGACATCCAGCCCTTCTTCAAGTATAAACCCTGCTGTCAGATATTTCGGTTGTGCTCCGCTCATCAAAAGGTCGTTCACCGTGCCGCATACCGCCAGCCGGCCTATGTCCCCTCCGGGAAATACAAGAGGTGTAACCACAAAGCTGTCTGTTGTGAGAGCAATCCTCCCGCTGCCGGGAACAAGTGCTGAATCATCTGCCTTCAAAAGATATTCATTATTAAAATATTTAAAAAACAGGGAATTGATCAGTTCTTCGGTCGCTGCTCCGCCGGAACCCTGTGACATTGTTATCTCCATTAACCGTTCCTTTTTTCTGTCATATATGCAAATGCATTAAAGCAGGCTCCCTCTTCGGAAACCATGCAGGCTCCTCTTGGTGAAGCAGGTGTACAGGCTTTTGCAAACAAAGGACATTCCGAACTGTCTTCCTTTCCTGCAAGTATTTCTCTGCAATGGCATCCCTCATTGTCCTGATCATAATTTAAGTCTCTGCTTCCTGCATCAAATTCGAGATATTCCTCTTTAAGATACCTTGCAGAGCCTTCAATGATACCCAGCCCTCTCCAGGCTCCGTCACTCTTTTCAAAAAACCGGTCTACTGCTTCTAATGCAGCAGTATTACCTTCTCGTTGAACCAGCTTGGTATAAAGATTTGTAACAACCCCTTTATCCTTATCCCGGATAAGTGTATAAATTGCATTTATGATCTGGCTACTGTCAAAGCCCGCAACAGCAAACGGAACATGGTATTTCTCAGAGAGAGCTTCATAATCACGATATCCCGCTACAGCGCATACATGTCCCGGCGCTATAAATCCATCCATATCGGAATTTAACAAAATCCACTCCACAGCCTCAGGCATCGTCTTTATCGATGTCAAAAGCTTTATATTTTTTATCCCTGTCTGTAATATCTGATCCATCAGGATAGCATACACAGGCGTTGTAGTTTCAAATCCTACTGCTGCGAACACAAACAAGGTGGTCCTATCCTTTTGTGCCAGCTTTAAAACATCCATCGGTGAATATACCATTTCAACCCGTGCTCCCGCCGCCCTCGCATCATAGAGAGAAAGCCTGCTTCCCTTTACCCGAATAAGATCCCCAAAGGTCACAATACAGGTATCCTTATCTTCAGCCAGCTTTAGCAGCCTGTCTATATAAGATGTAACCGTTACACAGACAGGGCATCCCGGTCCCGAATGGAGTTTTATTCTGTCAGATATAACAGACCTGATACCGCTCCTGGAGATTGCAGCTGTATGAGAACCGCAAACCTCCATGATGCTGATATCAGGCCCATCATAGTTTTTTAAACTCTCAAGTATTCTGTCCATTTTCTTCGGCAGCCTTTTTTGCCGCAAGCGCCGCTTTTGCTGCAGCAGCCTTCTCTGCCGCTATACGTGCCTGCTCGGCAAGCCTTTCCTTTTGGGCCTCTGTAAGATCAAAAACCTTTGTGATCTTTTCATTCCCCGGTTCCTGATATTCATGCTCCATACTAAGACATTTCTTGGGACAACCATCTACACAGGCAGAGCACTGAATACAGGAAAACGGGCTGATCGCCCAGGTCCCTTCACTCTTACTTACTTTAATAGCCCCTGTGGGACATCTCATCTGACATACACCACAAAGCACACATTTATCCATATCGTTTTCAATGTGCCCTCTGGTTCTGTCTGTAAATTTAATAGGTTCCTCGGGATACCTTTTAGTAGAAGGTTTTGAAAAAAGATTCTTCAAAACCTTTCCAGTATAATTAATTGCTCCCATATCTGCTCACTTTCATTATCTCTCGGTACAACTGATACACGGATCTATCGTTACTATCATTATCGGAACATCCGCCATATCACAGCCCTGCAGTATTTTGGTAAGTGCCGGTATATTTGCAAAGGTTGGTGTTCTGATCCTCATACGCGTTACAAACTTTGTTCCGTTCGCTTTAACATAATAACAGGCCTCTCCTCTGGGCTGTTCAATCCTTGACATATATTCCCCGTTAGGAAATCCTTTTACCGGTGTATCAAACGGTCCATCAGGAATCTTTTTTACTGCCTGTTTTATAAGATCTATCGACTGGAATATTTCTCCGAGTCTTACCTCGGTTCGTGCATAGCTGTCACCTTTATTGCTTGTTGTTATATGAAGATCCAGATCATCATATGCTCCGTATCCCAGTTCTCTTGTATCTCTTCTAATACCACTGGCCCTGAGCATCGGCCCGCAGCATCCCAGCTCCTCAGCCTCTTTTGCCGTAAGTATCCCAACTCCGCAAAGACGACTCTTAACCGCACTGTCTTCCAGAAACGATTTTGCCGCAACTCTCGTTTCCTTCTCAATCCCGTCAAGGCGGTCCACAAAGCTTAACAGCATCTCATTGGGAATATCCTTTCTTAAGCCGCCTATTTTATTTATAGAGAAAATAACCCTTCCGCCTGTGGCTTCTTCAAACATGTTTAAGATCTGTTCTCTGATTCTCCAGGTATCCATAAACAGACTTTCAAAGCCGAATGCATCAGCCAGAAGCCCCAGCCATAAAAGATGGGAGTGAAGCCTGCTCATCTCAAACAGAATGGTCCTTAAATACTGGGCTCTCTCCGGAACTTCAATATTCATAATATGCTCAACTGCATCCACATAACCGTAGCCATGCCCAAAAGAACAGATACCGCACGTTCTTTCTGCCACGTATACCATCTCGTTAAAATCCTTTTTTTCAACCAGCTTCTCCAATCCCCTGTGGATGAAGCCTATTGAAGGAATAGCTTCAACAACCTTTTCATCCTCCAGGACCAGATCAAGATGTATAGGCTCCGGTAATACCGGATGCTGAGGTCCGAAAGGGACAACACTTCTTGTAGCCATATATAAGTCTCCTTAAACTAACTTATTTGAACGGTGCTTTTTCAGCGGTCCTGTATAGACCTCCTCTGTAATCCATCACCATATTTTCCACTTCTATCCCATAGAGATCGTGAATCTCGTTCTCATAAAGGAATGCAGCCCAATATAGATGCGAAATACTTTTTATCGGTGTTTTCCCGTCCACGCTGAACCTTAAGTTTACTTCATCATATCTGTCTCCGAAGGTATACAGGATCTCATACTCATCTTCGTTCACCTTAGTTGCGCAGATCTGTATAAGTCTGTATTCTTCAGCCTTGAGCCCCTGCACCTCACTCAACAGGGAATCCAGAGTAACTTCCTTCACTTCCATTATGAATCCCTCCTTATTTTGCAGGCCTCTTACTGAAATCAACCTGACAGGAAGCATGCTCAACCGCTTCTTTCCTCTTTTGGTCAAGCAGTGCCACTGCTTTTATCACACCATCTATAAGTGCCTCCGGCCTCACTGCACAGCCGGGAACGTAAATATCAACAGGAATGACCGTATCCGTTCCTCCGGATATATTGTAGCAATCCTTAAATATACCGCCGTCACAGGCACATATTCCCGCTGCTATAACAACCTTGGGGTCCGGCATCTGCGAATATATCTGCTTAACAACATTTGCACTCTGAGCATTCACTCCGCCGGTTATCACGAGAATATCCGCATGCTTCGGATTTCCCGTATTAATGATACCGAATCTCTCCACATCATATAACGGAGTTGTTGCTGCAAGTACCTCTATATCACAACCATTACAGCTTGATGCATCATAATGCAACAACCAAGGTGATCTTGAAATCTTCACTTAAAACCTCCTTAAAACCTCTTTTCGTTTATTTAAGATTTAAGTACATCCAAAAGGAAAAGATTTGCTCCTCCCAGCGTAAACGTAACGATCCAGCTGCTCCAGAGCATCACATCCCATTTGACTCTGGGGAAGATGTTATCTATCAGAAGGATCACAAAATACACTACATTAATAGCAATAAGCGCCCATAAAATACTAATAGGTTTGTTTGTGATAAAGAATAATCCCACTACAGCCATATTCAATACACTTGCATACAGCTCTGCCAGTTCAAACACACCCAGTACATTCCCCGATATGTCCTGTGTAAGTCCCTTAACCATCTCCTGATGAGCATGGTGCGATGTCGAAAGATCAAACGGAGATTTACGCAGTTTAATAACAAGGATAAACACATATCCGATAAATATACCCGGCAGTTTGATTATCGCAGGTGTATCCGTGCATATGATGTCTTTAACGTTAAAACTATGGGCAACCATATAGAAGCCTATAGCCGTAAGAAGCGTCATCGGCTCATATGCCATGATCGAAAGAAGCTCACGTTGCGCCCCCATCGATGAATACGGTGAATTTGTGGAACAGGCTGTCAGTATCAGCAATACATCTGCAAGTGTCAGTGCAAAGAAAACAAGCAGGATATCGCTTCCCGAAAAGAAAATACAACCGGTAAACACCTGAAAGATCAAAAATGCAACAACCAAAGCTGTCTGCACCTTGTTAACTATTGTGGCTTCTTTATTAAACAGCTTTATTATATCGTAAAGAGGCTGCAAAAAAGGCGGTCCGACTCTGCCCTGCATTCTTGCAGTTACTACCCTGTCGTATCCCGATACCAGTATACCGATCACGGGAGCCAATATAAGATAGGCCGCTATTCCGATTATCATGATAACTATTTCATTCATATGCTAAGCGCACCTCCTATAGCGATCATCATTACCACAGCGAGAAATACAGCTGATATGGCAAGTGAGGGGAACAGTATCTTTTCTTCACCGAATACCGACTTCATATACCAGTTTGACAGATAAACCGGTCTGACCTCTCCAAAGGAATCTATATAATGCCTGTCGTCGCCGGCATTTACCCCGGCCATATATGCCATAGTCATCTTGTCTCTTCTGTTCTTTGACAAAAACCAGGTCATTACCGGAAGAATTGCGATCATGATCAACATCATAAACATTATTCTTATATCATCGACATTTATTACAGATCCTATGAACTTATTGAACATTCTGCCGAGAAGCGGCTGTATGAGATAGGTTCCGACCAGCGGGAAAAGAGCACACATAGCTATAACCAGTGCCGTAAGCGGATATATCGCACCCCACTCACTCTTATAAACATTTCCTCTGAGCCTCTCCGACTGATGCATATACGCAAAAAGCTTACCCAGCCACTTACCCCAGTAGAACAGCGTGGTTGCCGACCCGAAGATCAGAAACATTACAAGCATTATATTGTCGGAATCCAGATAAGCCTTAAGCGCTGCCCACTTTGCGACCAGCATACCAAAGGGCGCCAGAAACATTCCGCAAATACCGACTATCATCACAAATGCAAGCTTCGGAAGTTTAATGACAAGACCGTGCATATCCTCTATATCCCTGCTGCCCGTCGAATTTTCAACAGCACCCACAGCCAAGAACATAAGCGATTTTGAAACAGCGTGGAAAAGCACAAGCATTATCCCGGCCCAGACCGCTTCAGGCTGACCTACTCCTGCACAAGCCGTAATAAGACCAAGGTTGGATATGGTTGAATAAGCAAGGACCTTCTTCCCGTCGCTTACGGATATTGCAAGAAGCGATGCCGCAAAGAAGGTAAAGCCTCCTATAGTAGTTACCATTATACCTGTGATGTGATTTGCCATCATAGGTGAAAGCCTTATCAAAAGATATACGCCGGCTTTGACCATTGTTGCAGAGTGAAGCAAGGCGGAAGAAGGCGTGGGTGCAACCATCGCACCAAGAAGCCATCTGGAAAAAGGCATCTGCGCGCTCTTTGTAAGTGCCGCAAAAGCAAGGAATGCTATAGGTAAACATATTCCCACCGTATACTGGCTTTTTTTCATAAGATCTGACAACGTACCTACTTCAAGAACATATGAACAGTACATTATCGCATAGGTGAAACCACAACCGCCCATCAGGTTTATCCAGAGAGCTCTGA
>JAILOD010000013.1 GCA_024691015.1 Lachnospiraceae bacterium | reverse complement strand
CAGTCAGCCTGTCATAACAGCCAACTGAGCCAGGGATTTACCGTTTTTATTCATCTCGTGGTAGACCTGCGTACACCTCCTGAACCGTGCAAACATTTTCTGTGCTTCTTCAGGCTCCGAATATGCCTTCCAGCATCCGCAACACTTAACTCCCTTGCAGGGATGCTTCATAAAGCATTCCACATCCGAGGGTGGATATCCGAGAAACAGGCCTATCTCATGCGGAAAAGCCTCATCACTTTTTAAGTGTTTGACCAGCTGAACGATGCAATATTCCGGATTCTGCGGTTCATACCCCATCTTCTCAAGTATGCTCAAGGCCCGCGGTTCATTTAGATCCTTCTTAAGATGATCCGGACGGTACAGATATATCAAAGCGTACTTACCGGTCTTCTTTAACGGGATCACCCGAAGCCCCTTGTCCCTCAGCACCTTATTAAGTTCCCTTACTTCCTTGTTTATATCCGTATCTCCCGTAACTCTTACCGAAAACATGCTTCCCGTTTTTATTCCTGCAAGGGTCGGTGAACAGTGCTCTATAATGAGTTCCTCTGACATCTTTACCTCCTGTTATGATCGTTGTTATATTCTTGGTTAGCCATCGCTAACCGCATGCTAAAAAAAATTATCTCCATATATCGTTCCTCTTTTGGAGAACCAGTATGCATTTCAGATAATCTTCCGACGAACTGCTCTTCCCCATTTTGCAATCCTTTTGTTGTTATGTTAGTTATCGCTAACTGCTTGATAATCATATACTCCGCTTTTTGTGCGGAGATATTATTTACAGTTTATGTTATTACATCGGTTAGCTACCGCTAACCCGAGTATAATAACATTTGTTTGTGATAAAATCAAGACCTCTCGAGCAATTTGTCAAAAAAATATATAAAAAACGGCATCAGTCCCCTTTTTTAGACAAATGCCGTATTTATTCTTGTTATTAGTTTTTCTGTTCGGTCTTGCACCGTTTGTTTATGAAAGATATGCTCTATAAACTTCCGATTTTATATCCTAACCAAGCTTACCATAATCGTCTTCGCTTACCGCCTCCAGCCATTCCGTAGAAATATCTTCACCCGATACTTCGATCGCAAGGTGTGAGAACCATGAATCCGGTGCCGCTCCATGCCATCCTATTCCCTGTTTTTCAGTACCTCTGCAGGTGTTATCCTGCCAAGCTTTCTTGTAAGGAGCATGCTGATCATCTGATAGCACAGTATTATCCCCGCAAAAAGCGCTGCGTAATGATACCATCTGCATTCAAGATGAACAGTGCATGGAACATTGGCCACAAATGCCGGAAAAACAGCGTCTATGAGAAGCTTTGCCAAAGGAATACCGATCAGTGCTCCGATGATCACCACCGTCCTGTTACCGTTAAGATAAAGCTTCTTTACATCATGCGTATTATATCCGAAAATCTTTACAAGCGATATCCCAAATCCTGCCCTGTCTATCATGACTGCTGACATTAGATACATGACTATGCAGAATATGACTGCTGACATTCCAAGAAGCATTGTGTACATCGGGCGCATAAGATCAAGAAACAGGTTTGACGTTCTGTCCACATCCTCCTTGGTATTTACAGAATATATCCTCCCCTGTTCTATATCCAGCTCTTGATCGGACATTACAATGTTATAGTAATCCTTGTCCTTTCCGAAAAGCTCCCTCATGCTGTCTATATCCATGAATACAGTAAGCCCTACGGAATAAGGCGCGATATCCTCTATGGTAAATGCACGGTCAATATCATTGGCATTGTCTTCCAAAACAAGCTTGTCGCCTTTCTTTAAACCATATCTGAGTGCCACCGCATCGGATGCAACGATACTGCTCTTTCCTTTGACGGGCCTGATATCTATATACGGATTATCGTCATCTATCCCCATGACCGTTATATCAAGCATGTATCCGAATTTTTCTTTCTTCAGCGTCTGAACAAATACGGCCTCTCCTCCCTCCGGCACATTTTTTGTGGGATATTTAAGACTGTACATATACTTATATCTTGTATCCTCGCTTGAAAGTCTTCCGACGCTCTCACACAGCACATAGCAATCCAGTCCCATCATGAATATGAGCAGTGAAATCATCATTCCGGCTATGACAGTAAACGCCGTTCGTCTTTCGCGAAGCATCTGACGAATTCTGAATTTTCGCATAAATGGCATATCGCCAAGCTTTATATCCCTGCCCCTGCTGACCTTTTGTTCATTTCTTATCAGCGAAAGAGCAGTTCTTGAAAGGCTCTTGTTTATCACAAGATAATTGATCAGCAGCGATATGACAGGCGGCATCACGACGGCATATACTATCAGGTACGGCGGAACCACCCTTCCAAACCACGGCAGCGAATAATATTCATATGAATCTGACATCTGCCAGCTGCTGCCAAAGCCGCTCAGGCCTATTAAAGCTCCGGAAAGGCCACCCAGAAATGAGATAATTGTGGGCAACGTGATATAGTGCGCCATAAGATCACGTTTTCTGACACCCAGCGCATAAAGAGCTCCTATTACACTGCTTTCATTCTGTATCTGATGTATTACAAATACGGACAGCACATATGTAAACAGTATGATAACTATGATACCTGCAACTATTCCGATCGATCTGTTGATCTCAATATCTCCTGCGGCTCCTCCTATCCTCAGATTATCCTCTTTAAGCATGAACTCCATAATATTATCGGGCGATCTGCTGAATATCTCGTCAAGCATGCCGGCTGACTTTTCCTTCAGTTTCCGGACCCCTTCCTTTAATCCTGCCAAACCTTTCAAAAGTTTCCCCGGCCCGTCTCCAAATCCGGAAAGCCCTTCAAACATTTTCGACATCCCATCATACAGCTCGTCTGCTCCTTCGGCCAGATCATCGATCCCTTCTGTTATCTCATCCCTTTTCCCGTATGTATCTTTCAGTATTTCCTGATAATATTTATCATCGACCTTTTTGTAATCGAAATCAAAGTCCATGATCATCTGTTTTAATTCCCCTGCAGTCATCGCATCGTTTAGAATGAATGCATATGTTATCTCCTCACTGCCGGCCGCGTTCTCTCTTCTGATCCGTTCATATTCTTCATCGGTCACAAATGCAACACCGAATTTAGTGCTGTCCACGGCAGTATCCGAAAGCTTTCTGTATGGTGCATCATAATCCACCACGCTCCCGATGCCTGTGACAAGATAATCCCCGTTACCTATGCGCACATGGTCTCCGACCGCAATACCATGCTCGGCACAATATCGCTTTTCAAGTACGATCTCACCGGCTCCTTCGGCAAGCCTCGGGTCTTTTCCATAGCTTTTAATACTGTTATTGACTCCGTATTTATCAAGAACCAAAAGATCGATCTTTTCCCTGTTTTTAAAGATTCTCAGGACCGACCCGTCATCCATTCCAAGATCGTAGGCAAAATGTTCTTCTATCATCACTCCCCTGTCTTCGATCTGCTTTATCTGATCATCCTGAAGCGGATAAAAAACAGTTATCTGTCCATCCTCAATGTTACTGTCCGCCTGATTCTGCTCTGTCCCCCTGATAACTGTCTCGGCTGCGTCGACCAATGCGATCACTATATACATACACAGCGCGATCATAAGGAACAAAGAAACATATCTGAAAATATTGGCGCCTATCTCTCTAGGCAATCTTTTTCTTAACACTCTTTTCATTACAGATCCTCCAGCTCGGCGGCCGGCACCCTTTTGTCATTCAGATATTCATTTCTTACCAGCCCATCCTTAAGGAAAATGACCTTATGTACCATATTCTTGATCGAATTGTTGTGCGTGACGATAAGCATCGTTGTTCCGTAACGCTCATTGATCTGTTCAAGAAGCATAAGTATATCTCTGGAAGTGTTTGAATCCAGCGCTCCGGTTGGTTCATCGCACAAAAGAAGCTTTGGATTTTTAATGAGCGCCCTGGCGATAGCGCATCTTTGCTGTTGTCCGCCTGAAAGCTGCGAAGGGAACTTGTTCTGATGCTCTGTAAGCCCCAAAACATCAAGCAGCTCATTCATATTAAGCGGCTCCTTTGTCAGATATTTACACACTTCAATGTTTTCCTTTACTGTCAGATTCGGTACCAGATTGTAGAACTGGAAAATAAACCCGAGATTATCTCTTCTGTAATTTGAAAGTGCATCCTTCTTCATTCCAAACACTTCTGTTCCCTCAACCTTGATGGACCCTGAATCCATCACGTCCAGACCGCCGATACAGTTTAACAGTGTCGATTTACCCGAGCCGGACGTCCCCTGTATGACGCACATCTGCCCCTTCTCGACACCTGTACTGACACCTTTAAGCACCTGAACAAAGCTTCCGTCCTGTCCGTAACTCTTTTTTACATTTTTGATCTCCAAATACATACCTGCTCTCCTATGATCCGCATTTACATAACGCCGTTATGTAAATGTTATTTTTTTACCGCCCATTTAGGGCGGCTTTTTCCATTTTATATCCGATCGGCCCGATCCTTTTCTTTGACCATTGCCAGCTCTACCCAGCCTTTTACAAGATAATTCAGTATCGGTCTCATCCTTCTTTTTGCTTCATCGGCATCCTCTATATGCCTTATCACGTTGGTGAACGCATCTATCGTAAGATGCGCCATCCAGTGGGACATATACTCATCAAAAGTATATCCATCCATGCCGGATAACATATACGGTATCGACTTTTCCAGCATATCGACAAATTCATCAACACTGTTTTCATAAACGGTGTTTTCCGAAGATCCCAGTACCAGAATAAAGCTGTCCCGGTAGCGGTAGATATAATCTATGAACATATCGCTCTCATCGGAATGATCCATGTCCATCTCTGAAAGCGAACCGATCTTTGACATATATTCTCTGTCTTCCTTGAAATGTTTCTTCAGCAGTTCCTTAAGGCCCTTTAGCGGTCTGTCGACTATCTCGGCAAACAGTTCTTCCTTGTTCTTGAAAAAGAAGTACAATGCACCGGTGGTAACCCCCGCCCTGGAACAGATAGTCCTTAATGAAGCCTTGTTGTATCCCCTTTCAAGGAATTCCTTTTTTGCCTCTTCTATCAAAAGCTCTCTTTTTTTGTATTCGATATCCGCTTTCATAATAGCACCGTAAAATAAGATAACATCGTTACGTAACGGTGTTATCTTATAACCTTTTTATGTATTTGTCAACAGTTTTTTTCTCATTTTATTCAAGAATTTGGATTTGACATCCTTCCGAATATATTTCCGAACAAATCAAAGAGCATGAACCTGGGGCTGTAAAAAAGCTGAATGTCGTTTATGATATCCGATCAATGGATTTCGAGATACCGCTTTTGAGCATACAGCCTATTGTCGAGAACACAGTCAAGCACGGAGTAGGTCAGAAGAAAAAGGGCGGAACGATCACGATCTCTTCGGAAGAGACTGAGGAAGCGTTCATAGTTACCGTTGCGGATGACGGTGTAGGCTTTGATACCAATGCCCCGAGGAAAGAGGACGGGCGCTCGCATATCGGCATAGAGAACACAAGAAAGCGCCTTAAAGATCTTTGCAATGCCGATGTAGTTATAACAAGCGTTATCGGTGAAGGGACAACGGCAAGGGTCATTATCCCGAAAAGCAAGGACAGCGATGCTGAAAAAGATCAGGGATAGGCCTTGCGGCATTTTTCTAAAATAGAATCACTCTTTTATTCAGATTTTATCATGCGATTTGAGCAGTGTCATTGAAGCTGTAATATAAATAAGTGAACTTACTCCATTCCCTTCAGACTTCCAACCATGTCCAGAGTCTTTATTTTCTTTGAGAACATATGACTCACTATGACAGCAACCACCAGTACAAATACAGCCGAAATTGCATATAGATAAACCGGCACATGTATATAATAATC
>JAILOD010000002.1 GCA_024691015.1 Lachnospiraceae bacterium | reverse complement strand
TAAGGGTGATGGATGGAACAGCCCAGATCGGAGGGGCATATGAGAACCTTACGGGATGGACAGCAGATAAGAATGCATGGCTGCAGCCTGATTCTGAGTTTGTGATCCCTTCAAACGGAACTTATACCGTGCAGGCAGGTTTTGACCTGAATGCGGGTGGTTACGGAAATATTGATGATGTTGTTATTGTTTCATCAGACAGCGTGGATGCAAGAGGCTATCTGAAGCAGCTTATAAAGGAAGTGCAGGACGCCCAATATATTGGTGTCGATGGGAAATATACATCAGATACCTATAATGCGCTCGTGGATGCTTATACCAGTGCAAATAGTATTGTTTCCGATACGGAGTTTACAGAAAACGCGACAAGCTTTGTATCCGTAAACAATGTGGGTTCTGCTTTAAGAGCAGCAATAGACGGGCTTGCGATCAATCCCAGTTATGAGCTCAAAAAGGCAATTGATAAAGCTGAAAGTTATGTTTCCGATAATTATACAGAAGAATCATATCAGTATCTCGCAAACACGATAAGCGGGGCAAAGGCCGTATATAACAATAGTCCCACCGAGGCGCAGTGCACAGAACAGATTGCGCTTCTGCAGGAGGCGATAGATGCCCTTGTATGGAATGCAACGGTCTCCGGAGCCTCGGTCGGTGTTACGGTTGAAAGAGTTAAGGACATCAGTTCCGATTTTATAAAGGGTGTGGATGTTTCTTCGTATATTTCCATAATAGAGAGTGGAGCGAAGTACAAGGATTTTGACGGAAACGAGCTGGACGGGATAGGCTTCTTTAAATTCTTAAAGAGTACCGGTGTGAATTACGTTCGTTTAAGAATGTGGAACAATCCTTATGATTCTAATGGAAACGGTTACGGCGGAGGTAATAACGATTACGAAAAGACTCTGAAGATGGGTAAGCTTGCAACACAGGCTGGTCTCAGGGTTCTTGTGGATCTCCATTATTCGGATTTCTGGGCAGATCCCGCAAAGCAGGTAGCGCCCAAGGCATGGAAGGGATATACACAGGCGCAGACTGAAACAGCGGTTTATAATTTTACCTACGATACGATCAAAAAACTTGTTGATGCCGGTGTTGACGTCGGAATGGTTCAGGTAGGTAACGAAACCAACAACGGAGTAGCCGGAGTAAAAGGCACAAAGAACATGGCTGGAGTATTTACTAAGGGTGTAAAGGCTGTGCATGATGTTTCCGATAACATCCTTGCGGTACTGCATTTTACGGACCCGGAGGACGGCAATACAATGGTAGGCTATGCCGGAGCCTTTAAGGATACGGGATATGATGTTTTTGCAACCTCTTATTATCCCTTCTGGCACGGGACAAAGGAAAACCTGAACAGTGTTCTTAGTTCGATAGCTGAAACATACAATAAAAAGGTTATGGTTGCCGAAACATCTTATACAACAACCTGGAATGACGGAGACGGTCACGAAAACACAGCACCTAAGTCCGAAAGTCAGGCTCTTTATTATGATGTATCCGTTCAGGGGCAGGCTAAAGCAATAAGAGAAGTCATAGATGCGGTTGCATCAATAAAGCATGAGGATAACGACACTACAAACGGTGACGGTATCGGTGTGTTCTATTGGGAGCCCGCATGGATACCTGTTAATTACGCATACAACAGTGACGGAAGCGTAAATACAAGTGTTCTAAACAGTAATAAGAAATTATGGGAGAAATACGGTTCCGGCTGGGCCTCAAGCTATTCATATGAATATGACAGCGAGGACGCAGGTCTGTGGTACGGCGGAAGTGCGGTCGATAATCAGAGCTTCTTTGATTTCAAGGGAAATCCGCTTCCTTCTGCAATGGTATGGTCGTATGTTGATACCGGTTCTGTTGCCGACAAGGCACTTCAGTCGGTAAATATTCAGGCTATAGAGGAAGACTCCAGCGGTACGAGTCTTAAGAATAATCAGCTGAAGCTAAAGCACATGACGACCTATGATTTCAGCAATGTAAAAGCTACGGCTTCGTATAATGACGGAACCTATGAGACGGTTAGTATAAACTGGGATTATGATGAACTTGCTCTTATCGGTGAGGATTATACAAAGAAAAAACCGAATATTGTAAATGCTACGGTTGTTGGTGATTATACCGTTAACGGAGTTGCAAAGGTATCCGGAAATTCCTACAGCCTGAAGCTGAAGGTAAAGGTATACAGTAATCCTGCATATAATAAGCTGACTAACGGAGACTTTGAGAATGGGGATAGTGACTGGACTATAGTGGAAAATGTTGAGCATAAGTCCAAGGCTCCCTGGATTGGAACAGGCGGAACTAATCATACAGGAAGTAATTGTTTGAACTTCTGGGATGACGGAGAAAAGGTTAACTTTGATATTTATCAGGATATAACGGGTCTTGCGGCGGGTAACTATTCTCTTAGTACCTATCTGCAGGGAGGCAATGTTACCGATCCCAATATTTATCTGTACTGTATAGTTAACGGGATAACCTATAAACAACCTACAAAGCTTTCGGGATATCTGAACTGGAATAATCCTGCTATTGAGAATATCGCGGTTCCGGCCGGAGCAAGCGTGAGAGTCGGAATTCATATCGAAGATACCGATAACAACGGTATATGGGGTACGATTGATGATTTTGCCTTTGAGGGTGACTATGATGTGCTGGTGTCTAAGCCGGCGAACGGTTCGCTGGTAGCTAATCTGAGTAAGGCGAGGGCCGGAAGTAAGATAAAGGTTCATGCCGAACCTGATAAGGGATATGTGCTTGATTATATTTCTCAAAATGGTACATCCATAAAGGATAAGCTGAGTGGAAATTATTATGTGATAACCATGCCTGAAGGGGATGTGACCTTTACGGCAGGGTTTAAGGCGATTGCAAAGAACACGGATATTGCAGGTAATGATGTGGTGCTGTTACCGATCAGCGATCAGGCTTATACCGGATCGGCCATAACACCCGCAGTTATCATCAGCTATAATGGGACAAGACTGACGGAAGATGTTGATTATAAGCTGTCCTATGCCAATAACAAAAATGTCGGTACGGCAAGCGTAACCATAAAGGGTAAGGGCTCGTTTACCGGTTCCAGAACAGGTAATTTCAATATAGTAAATGCCACAAATATCAACAAGGCTACGGTAGACAAACTGAGTGAATATCCTTATACGGGTTATGAAATTGAACCGAAGGTAACCATTACCTACGAAGGAAAAACACTTAGTGAGAATACCGACTACAGGCTCAGCTATTATAAAAACGAGAAGGTCGGAACGGGATATATCTATGCAAACGGTATCGGTAAGTACAGCGGAAGCAGAAAGATCAGCTTTAAGATACGTAAATGTGATATTAAAAAGGATATATATGATATCAATAATGCAAACCTGACGTTTGATAAATCCGCAACCTATACAAGCAGCAAGATAAAGCCCGCCGTAAATATCACCTACGGAGTTTATACGCTTACACAGGATAAGGATTATACGGCTAAGATCGGTGGAAGCAGGAAGGTAGGGGGAAAAGCAAAGCTGATCATCAGCGGTAAAGGAAACTTCAAGGGAAAGATAGAAAAGGAGTTTACGATCACTGCCAAAGCCCTGACGGATTCCGATGTGGACGTTATAATTCCGGATGTGGAATCAAAGAAGAACGGATTTACAAAATCCAAGGTGATGGTATTTGTAAATGATTACGGGAAAAAGCTGGCTTTGAACAGCGACTATACGGTTACTTATAATAAAACGGCTGATAATTATGTTCAAGTCGTGATAACCGGAAAGAAGAATTATTCAGGAAGCTTATCAGGCAATTATTATATCGTATCCAAAAATGCTCTTATAAAGAATATGAAGAAGAGCAGCAAAAAAGCCGCATATTACACGGGTGAAGAGATTGAAATGAATGAAAGCATCATAACCTTTACAAATTCATCCGGAGAGAAGATGGGGTTCGGAACTGATTATAAGGTTGTGAAATATCTGAACAATATAAAACCCGGCACAGCTACGGCGTATGTTAAAGGCTGCTCCGACAGATGCAGGGGATATCTGAAGATGAGCTTTAAGATAAAGAAGAAGACGGATGTTTCGGATCTTGTCGCAGAGATTTATTATGACAGCTCGACCAGTGCGGAGAACAGAAAGGAATTTTATACAGGCTATAAGAAGAAGCCCAAGATCAAAGTATACGACAAGACGGACGGTACGGTTTTAGAAGATGGCAGTCAGTATAAGGTATCTTATAAGAACAATCTGAAGGCCACTGAAGATACCGGGAAGAATGCGGTCGCAACGGTAACGCTGAAGGGGACTTATAAAGGAAAGCTGACGGTAAGCTTTAATATTGTGAAAATTTCAATGAATGAGCTTACGATCACACCGAAGACCTGCAATTATACCGGAAGCAGGGTTAAGCCGCAGCTTACCTTCCTGTTAAATTCAACGGGTTCGGAGCTTGAGATGAAGAAGGGAACGGCTTACAGGCTTTCTCTTTCGAATAATAAGAAGGTGGCAAACGCTACCGATACATTGGCTCCCACCGCAACGATCACCGCTGTTGGTATGCACACTAAAGGTGAAAAGGTGTCGAAGACCTTTACCATAGCTCCCGGAGAGATCACTTATGAGGGCGTTACTACAAAGCCTACAAAGAGCAGCGGAGGAAAGGTTAAAAAGCCGAGTGTAAAGGTTGTGGTCAGTGGAAGGACACTGAAGATGAACAGGGATTATAAGACGAGCCTGACCTACTATTATGACGGAGACGGGACGGATAACGATAACAGAACCGCAGGCAAAGCATATGTTACTGTTACGGGTATAGGCAATTATACCGGATCGGTGACAAAGGAGATCATAATATTGTAAATTTTAAGGAGCTGTCATTTTGGCAGCTCCTTTTTGATCGAAGAGCCGCTAAGAGATGATCCGCAAAGGGGTGTAATTGGGAATTATTATTCTCTGGAAGGGATATATAAAAAAACCTGAATATGATATTATTATTTTTACAGGAGAAAGCAAGAATAGTCTTTTATCGAAAAAGGGGGAACTTTCATGTCATTTAAAACTTCCAAAAGCTGTAAGATCATAGCGGTGGTTATGTCGTTTGTACTGTTATCTGCAACACCTGTATTAGCAGGTGTTAAGACAATGCCCGATGTTAAGGAGGATATGTTATCGCCTGACTACTGGCTTAAGGATATCACCGATCCGGATGAGGTGCTCTTGGATAAGGCCACGCTGAGACGACTTAACAAGTCTTTTTTATCCTGTGCGGATTGCAATATGAATGACCTGAAGACGGAGAGCGCAACGTTTGACGGAGAGGAGCAGAATCTCGCCAGATGGAAGGCGGCAATGACGGATCTGGCAAAGTACCTGGACGGCGCCCATTATGACAGCTCGGATGAGGTCATAAAAGGGCAGTACATTATGAAGATACTGGATAACCTGGATGATGTAAATGCTTCAAAAACCGAAAAGATACAATACGGTATCTGTGTTAAGCGCTCGGATGTAAGGGCATATCCGACGGATCTTATTTTAGCCGACGATCCGGGAGACAGTGATTTTGACAACGTGCAGCTTTCGGCTATACGTGTAGGTGAACCTGTCACGATATACGGGCTTTCCGCAGATGAAAACTATTATTTATGTCACACTACTTGTGTATCCGGGTGGATTCCTGCCGGGGATATAGCGGTATGTAAAGACAAAAACGAGTGGCTTAGTGCCTGGCAGTTTTCGAGTGACAAGGTGATGGTGGTAACGGATTCGAAGATCACTACGGAATATTCCAATACAAGTCCGCAGTTATCGGGGCTTATGCTGACTATGGGAACCGTTCTTGAAAAGGCAGAGGCAGAAGCAGGAGAGAAGACCATTACAAACAGGTCAGAATACTATAATTATCCGGTGTATATTCCCATAAGAAACGAAGAGGGAAAGTATGAAAAAAAGAAGGCATTGATCTCGGTCCATCACGGGATAAGCGACGGCTTTCTTCCGCTTACAAGCAGGAATCTTATGGAATGCGCATACGGAGCTCTCGGTGATGCATACGGATGGGGTGGCATGCTTAACTCAAACGATTGCTCCGGTTATGTGCGTGACGTATATAAATGCTTTGGTTTGGAGCTTCCCAGAAATACCACCTGGCAGTCTGCGATGCCTGTTTTAAAATATGATATCTCGGTTGCCGAAGAAAAGGATAAGAAGGCACTTTTGGATGAGCTTCCTCCGGGATCGATACTTTTCCTTAAAGGGCATGAGATGATCTATCTCGGATCAGAGGACGGGAAATACTATGTATTAAGCTCTTCAAGTTCGATGATGGATCCCTCCGGCAAGGAAGAAAAGGTCAGGATCAGGAGTGTGATCATAAATACACTCGATGCAAAGCGTGTTAACGGGACAACCTGGTTTGATGCGATCTATGAGGCGGCAGTTCCTTATGTTGAAAACGAAAAGAACGTTATGACTCCGGTATTTTCACCGGCAGAAAAAAATACTTCTACGGTAAGCGGTTCGGATGCAGAAGCTACTGACACGGATGAAGAGGAAAATAAGACGGTTTCATTTAATAAAGCATGGAAATATGCGGAAAATTCAAAGATAAACAGTGGCGAAGCAAAAGTTTACCGTTCAGGGGCTAAAAACCGGAAGAACATCACCGTTTGTATTAATGCGGGTCACGGAACCGAGGGCGGAGAGAACGAGAAGACCTTATGCCATCCTGACGGAAGTCCCAAGATAGTTTCGGGTTCCACTGAGGCAGGAGCCGTGGAGGCAACTGCGATCTCAAAAGGGACAACAATGAAAAACGGTGACAGTGAGGCAAAAGCGACTCTGAAGGCTTCACGTGTAATAAAAGATGAACTGTTAAAGGCCGGCTATGACGTACTTATGATCCGTGAGGAGGATGATGTGCAGCTTGATAATATTGCACGTACTCTTATCGCCAATAACAATGCGAATGTGCATATAGCCATTCACTATGATTCGACGGATACGGATAAGGGTGTGTTTTACTGCGGAGTACCCTCCGATGAGGATTATAAGAATATGGAACCGGTGAAATCGCACTGGAAGGATCACGAGAAGCTGGGAAAGAGTCTGATCTACGGTCTTGGAACAAAGGGTTTTGCGTCCTGGAACAAGGGTGTGCTGGAAATGGATCTGACTCAGACTTCGTACAGTACGATCCCGTCGGTGGATCTTGAAATCGGAGATACCGCCTCTGACCGAACCTCTGCTACATTGAAAAAACTGGCGGCGGGTGTTGTCGAAGGACTGGATTATTTTTATAAATGAATTTAAGCTTTTTCGTTTGATATATTTTCGTTTGTTGTTTAGTCCCGGGCCACACATACGATTTGTGGCTGCGGGCCTATACACCGGGCAGACAATTTTTGAATAAATGTTCTTGACAATTATAAATTTGTGATTTATACTATCACTTGCGTGTTAAGAAAACACAAAGAAATGCGACAGTGGCGTAGTTGGTAACGCGCGACCTTGCCAAGGTCGAGACCGCGGGTTCGAGCCCCGTCTGTCGCTCTATCAAAAAAGCCCCGAAAAGCCGATAAATAAAGGCTTCCGGGGTTTCTTATTGTTTAAATGTTCTTTAAAAAATACAACGAAAAATCAACGTTTTTAACCCCTTGGAAACTAAAAGGGGACACGAAAGGGGACACGAAATCTGTAAAAAAAATATGCGTCTATGCCTTATTTTTAAGGAAAGTTTCGCTGTAATAATCATTCATTTTCTTCGTGTATTCTACATTTTTGTCCTCAAGTACATTTTCATAACACTTTTGCATCACGGCAGGAGAAGACCATCCGCCCATCTGCTGGATGTATTCAGGGATGTTTATATTAGAACTTATGCCACCTAGAAGGTGAGATTCATCTATGGAGTAGCTTAAAAGCTGGGCGAGGTGTAAAATGTTTGACCGATGGTTTTATATGGTATAAACTAATTTTATCATGAGTAAGAAAGAAAAAGATTTATATATCTCAATAGACAAATTAAATCTAATACTAAAAAACCATGAAAGCGAAATAGGAAACAATATATCACTCAAAAAGAAAGTAGAGACCATAGGAGCTTTAATAGCGTTTGCTATAGCGATATTTGGAGTAAGAGATATACTGTGGTTATTTATACCGCTTGTAGTGTTTGTGGTATATTATGTGTATGTTGAAATACAATTTTTATATAGAACAAGGAAGAAACCATTTAATATAGATAAGTTGAGGGAAGAAATGGAAAAAGAAAACAAACTGGAAGAACATCCCCACTCCATAGTTTTAATAAAAGATACTTTTAATAAACACTCCAACCGCTTTCTGGTATATTATGATAATAGATGGAACTGTAAACTCTTCATAAATTATCATACTATGGAGAATGAGGATGATAATATAAAAAATATAACAAGGCACCTGTCGCAGGAATTAAAGGTTGATGAAAGTAACATACGGGGTGCATTTAGCTTTGAAGAGTTGCATGAGAAGTATTCCCCTTCACACAAAGAAAACAGATGGTATAAGCACAGATTCTATGAGTTTCGTATAAATAGCTTTCAAGATCGGACTGAGCAGGATGAGTTTGAGATAGACAGCAAAAAGTATTATTGGATGTCAATAGCAGAGATGGAACAGGATCCGGATATTATGAAAAATAACAATGATGTGGTCGGAATGGTCAAAGCAAAGATATAATGATATAAGGCGCTGGTTGAATGGTCGGTACTTTAATTCTATGGTAAAAGAGTAAAAGTCTACATCATGGGGAAACAATAAATGCTAATATGATATCTGGATAATTTGGATGCAATTCCTTTTTATCACCAAAATTTTCGCTGAAAAACAATATGAGTAAAGCAGTAATTGTAGTAGTAATAGTAGGTATATTAAATAGCAGAGGTGAATAAAAATGCCAAAAGGAAATCCGAACATTCAAACACGTGCAACAGATAAATATCAAAAAAAATCCGGGTATAAAGTAAAGGCTTTTAAATTAAAAGGTGATGTTGCGGATCGATTTGCCGAAGCGTGCGATCAGGTGGGTGTCTCTCAAGCGCAACAGATTACAAAGCTTATGGAAGAGTTTATCAATAGTATAGAAAAATAAAAAACGGAGACACGAAAAAGGACACACCGAAAGGTGTGTCCTTTTTCTATTTTCTGATAAAACCTTGTCAGACTGTTGCCCTTTGTATGATCACAAACTGATCAAAGAACGCTGGACATAACAGTTTTAGCTAAAGTTTTTCCTTGGGAACTTGATAGATTTTGTTCAAGCTGCTCCATATTTATTTGAGCCCTATGAGTTTTGATCTGCTTGCGCTATTGCATTGAGCCTTCTTTGTATATCAGCATATGAAGAAAGTGTTTGCCAGGCATTATTCATCTCCTGGCTCTCACCATATCTGTTTTTTTCACTATGAACATAATTAAATCAGCCTTCCGGTAAGATATTATTTAAAGTGTTCATGTGAGTTTCAAATATTTTTTTATAATCGGGGGTTGCCATGATATAAATCCTCCTTAAATAAAATCTGTTCTATGTTATTATACGATAATCCAATATAAATGTGCCTGAAAAGTATTAGTTTTATTTGCTATTATTATCTTTATGTCTTTTTTCGTTCAACGCTTCTCTTAAAGCTTTAAAAATACGCTCACGTTTGTTGTTCTGGTCGGTGCTTGCCCCTTTTAGATAATATGAAGTGACCTCACATTTGCAGCAACGTGGATTTACCCGTATACTTGCAGGTGGAAACCAAAACAAGCGGGAGTTACCGCATACAAAAGGAGGTCACTTATGTATAGAATAATCAAAATCGGTCTGGAT
>JAILOD010000286.1 GCA_024691015.1 Lachnospiraceae bacterium | reverse complement strand
CCTCAATCTCCATATCTGTTAAAAATAATGACCAGACATCCTCTACCATATCCACAGCACAAATACAAATCCCAACCAAATAAAAAAGACTGCCACTTCCGTGACAGTCTTTAAAACTCACACTTTTATTATTTATTCTCTTCCTCAGGTAAGGCGTACTGCTGCTCAACCATATGCTTCTCCTTATAGCAGTCAAATACGAATTTTATCTCGCCCTCTTCCATTTTAGGCGTAAACAGGCTTACAACAGGAACAACTATAAGCCCTGCTATCATTGCTGCAGCTCCTGCATTTATAGGGCTTTGGATAAACTTGGTGGCCGGGAACATATTGATAACAGTAATGCCTATACCACAGATGAAGCTTGCCCATACCGCTGCTCTGGTAACTCCCTTCCAGTAAAGACCGTACATAAACGGAGCAAGAAACGCCCCTGCAAGTGCACCCCAGGAAATACCCATAAGCTGAGCTATAAACGTAGGCGGATCAAGCGCCATAACAACCGAGATCACGATAAAGATGACCAGGAAAATTCTCATGGAAATTACCTGCTTCTTTTCATCCATATCCTTCACTATATTGTCCTTTATAAGATCGATGGTAAGTGTTGAACTGGATGTAAGCACCAGTGAAGCAAGCGTTGACATTGATGCGGAAAGCACCAGCATTATTACCACACCTATAAGAACATCGGGAAGGGTGGATAGCATCGAAGGAATGATCGCATCGTAGGCAATCCCTCCGTCAGCCTTATGAATGGCTTCAGTATCGTAAAGCCTTCCGAAGCCTCCGAGAAAATAGCAACCACCTGCTATTATAATAGCAAAAAAGGTAGAAATGATGGTTCCGATCTTTACAGCTCTTTCATCCCTGATCGCATAGAATTTCTGAACCATCTGAGGAAGTCCCCAGGTACCTAGTGACGTAAGAACCACAACTCCGAGAAGATTCAGAGGATCAGTTCCGAGAAAGGCGGTAAAAGCTCCGGGCTGCCCCATCGTTACCGGTACATCCGAGGGAATTTGAGCAAGCTCCATTATCGTCTGGTTTAAGCCCCCGTTCTGGTTCAGTATAGCCAGAATAACGGCAGTTATCCCGCCCAGCATGATTATTCCCTGAATAAAATCGTTAATGGCGGTAGCCATATAGCCGCCAAGTATTACATATACACAGGTCAGGGCAGCCATAACTATAACACAGACAGTATACGGAATATTAAAGGCCATTCCGAAAAGCCTTGACAGCCCGTTATAAACAGACGATGTGTAAGGAATAAGAAAGACAAATGAGATAACAGCAGCTACTATTCTAAGAGCCTTACTGTGATAACGTTTTCCAAAATAATCCGGCATAGTCTTGGCATCCAGGAATTTGGTCATGATCCTGGTTCTTCTTCCAAGTACAACCCAGGCTAAAAGCGAACCTATAAAGGCGTTTCCCAGGCCTATCCAGGTGCTGCTCATTCCGTATTTGTAACCGAACTGTCCCGCATAACCCACAAAAACAACGGCCGAGAAATAGGAAGTACCATATGCAAATGCCGTAAGCCAAGGGCCTACCTTTCTTCCTCCCAACACAAAATCATTAACGTTTGTTGCGTGCTTCCTCGAATAAATACCAACCGATATCATTATGGCAAAAAACAGGACAAGCAGTAAAATCTTGATAAACATGTAAATATCCTCCGATTTTCTTTGGTTTTTCAAATTAACGCTTTAGCGTTTTACAGTTTAAACCACTAAAGCGGATTATACCAAAAATCCCCCTCCATTGCAAGCTCCGGGAGGGGGGGGGGTAGAGTGGGCGTTTTAATTCATTCATCTGTCTGCAGTCCGCCGGATTGTAACGTGGTATGACTTGATAGCAACCTCACAATAATTCCATCGCATCACTTATGGACTTCACACCTATAAGCTCTGTGTCCTTTACCGATTTAATATCCTTAACCTGGGAAAACGGCAGCACTATACGCTTAAATCCAAGTCTAACGGCCTCATTTACACGCGCTTCTATAGAAGAAACCGAACGTACCTCACCGCTTAAGCCGACTTCGCCAAACACCACCATATTATCGTCGATCGGCCGGTTTTTAAAGGATGATGCACAAGCCATGATTATACCCAGATCAAGAGCCGGCTCATTTATTCTCATTCCTCCGGCGATATTTACATATGCATCATAATTTCCAAGCCTAAGCCCGATACGTTTTTCCAGAACAGCAAGAAGAAGGCTCACCCTGTTGTGATCCGTACCGATAGCTTCTCTTCTCGGAAAATTAAACGAAGTATCACTTAAGAGAGCCTGAATTTCTATCATTATGGGTCTTTTTCCTTCCATACAGCAGGCAACAACTGATCCGCTGGAATTCTCCGGCCTTCCGGAAAGCATAAACTCCGAGGGATTTTTCACCTCACGAAGTCCGTCTTCACGCATCTCAAATACACCTATTTCATCGGTGGAACCGAAACGGTTCTTGACACTTCGGATTATTCTGTATGCCCCTTTGCTCTCTCCTTCAAAATAAAGTACTGTATCCACCATATGTTCAAGAACTCTGGGCCCGGCAACCGAGCCCTCTTTGGTAACATGCCCTACTATAAAAATGCTTATCCCCAGCTCCTTCGCCAGACGCAGAAGTACACCGGTAGATTCTCTTACCTGTGAGACCGATCCGGGAGATGCCGTTATCTCATCGTTATACATAGTCTGGATGGAATCGATTATGACAAATGAAGGCTTCATTTTCTCTATCTCAGCCTTTATTGTATCCAGATTTGTTTCCGAATATATTTTAAGTGAATCCTTAAACTTCCCTATTCTTTCCGCACGAAGCTTTATCTGCCTTGCGGATTCCTCTCCGGAAACATACAGCACACTGTGGTCTGCAGTCGACAGATTCCGACATACCTGCAAGAGGAGTGTTGACTTTCCTATTCCCGGATCTCCGCCTATTAATATAAGCGAGCCCCTGACGATCCCTCCGCCAAGCACACGGTTCAATTCATCGATACCCGATGAAACACGATCAGCAGTGTCTGTTTCTATTTCGGAAATACTCAAAGGAACCGATCGATTTCCCGACCGGGCATTTATTGACGGACTTTTTGTTTTTGCATTTGATGATGAAGGAAGAGGCTCCTCCGTAAAGGTGTTCCATTCGTGACAGGCCGGGCACATGCCCAGCCACTTCGAAGATTCATAACCGCAGTTCGAACAGAAAAACGCGGTCGTTCGTTTAGATTTTGATGCCATTTTATTCCTTAAATGTTCTTAATTATTTCGATCACAACCCGGCCCTTGGTAATGCCGATATTTACGTCATCGGCTATATTATTCAGCACGGACTTTTCCAATTCATCCCAGGCTTCCTTGGACTCCGAATCCTTATCCTTTTTCTTTTCCAACTCTTCATTATACTTCGTAAGAGACCAGTAATTTACCGCATCCATCTGGGCGGCAGAAGCAGAGCCCGCAAGGTCGATGGGAACATAGGGCACGGAACATACTCCACCCTGTAAGGCCTTATCAAGCTCTTCATCTCCGGTATTCATGAAAGATAGCTCGATGATCTCACGAATTTTCCCAAGGAGTCCTTTTGATGCAGTGTTCTTTCCACTCTTTGAAACAGACAGGAACTGTTCCCTGTTTTCAATATTTACATCAGCCAGAACGGAAATATGCACCTTACATATGTTTTTTTTCTTCTCAAAATACATAACTCCGGTATGCGTTTTTGTAAGTGCCCGGAGCAATCCCAACGCTTCTTCGGTTATCAGCCTGATCCTTCTTGTATCCTTCTCCGAAAATTTGTTATATTTACAAAAAGCCTCCGCTTCCTGAAGGACTTTGTCCGTATCAACCGATAAATCTTCAATGCTTAATTCATCTGTTTTCATTTAATGATCTCCTTAAAAATGGTAAACCCATTTTAAACCATAATATATCTACTGTCAAAAGAATCCCGAAACTCAAAATACTGACCAATTCAAAATTAATTCTGAAAATAATTCTTTTGAGCGTCAGACTTGACATTGTCTTACCCTTGTGATATAAATGATAAGTCGCTGTGTTTCAAATATAGGGGAATCATACAGTGGTAGTATTGCGGTCTCCAAAACCGTTCACGGGAGTTCGAATCTCTCTTCCCCTGTTTAAAAACCTCAGGAGCTAAGCCCCTGAGGTTTTGTTTTTATCTTTTATCTTTATACCTTCTTTATCTTAAGTTCAACTTCACCTTCACCGGCAAGCTCCACACTGATAGACAGCTTTCCGCCAAGGTTTGTCTTCATTATACCGGCATTTCTGTCTCCAACAATAACCTCGTATTCAGTATCCTCCGCAAGACCTACGGTTATCTGTGCATCATCCGTTCCCTCTACCGTAAAGCTTACACCCTCTTCGGTCTGGCTGAAATAATTCACCGATGTACCGGGCACGGATTCATATACGAACAATCCGTTTTTTTCAAGCTTTGTAATGTCTTTGAAGGTCTTTACCTTGTACAGATCTCCGCCATGCTTATAATCCTCTTTTTTGGATTTTGCTTGAAGCACGTGATTTCCAAAACTTAACGATCCGTCGCCTTCCGTTTTGATAAGCTCATCAACTGCAGACATTTTGTTTCCTCCTTATTAAAATCTATGAATTATTAATTATGAAAACGCTATCTTATCGTCTTTAACCGTCACTTTTACGGTATCTCCTGCCTTGCAGGTTCCCTTTAAAATCTCTTCTGCAAGAGGGTTCTCTATGAGATTCTGAATAGCCCTTCTAAGCGGTCGGGCACCGAATTTCTTGTCGATCCCCTTTTGAATGACATAGTCTTTTGCCTTCTGGCTGATCTTTAAAGTAAGCTCCAGCTGCTCTTTTGCTCTCTTAACAAGATCATTGGAAAGCAGCGTAACTATGGACTTCATCTCGCTGTCTCCTAAAGCATGGAACACTATGATATCATCTATCCTGTTAATGAATTCCGGCTTGAAGATACGTTTAACCTCATCCATAACACCGTTCTTCATGTCATTATATTCCTTTTTTTCATCAGTACCAATATCAAATCCCAATTTTTTCGGATCGACTATTCTGCCTGCACCGGCGTTTGATGTCATAATGATGATAGCATTCTTAAAACTGACCTTTCTCCCCTTTGAATCCGTAATATGACCGTCATCCAGAACCTGAAGAAGCACATTGAAAACATCAGGATGAGCCTTTTCTATCTCATCAAAAAGAACCACCGAATAGGGATTTCGCCTTATCTTTTCGGAAAGCTGTCCTCCCTGCTCAAATCCGACATATCCGGGCGGCGATCCTATCATCTTTGCCACGGAATGTGACTCCATAAATTCCGACATATCAACCCTTATAAGAGCATTTTCGGAACCAAACATAGCCTCGGCAAGTGCCTTTGAAAGCTCCGTCTTTCCCACACCGGTAGGACCTAAAAACAGGAATGAACCGACCGGTCTCTTCGGGTCCTTTAAACCGACTCTTCCGCGTTTTATTGCCTCCGCAACTTTTTTAACAGCTTCATCCTGTCCTATAACCCTCTTATGCAGAGTAGCATCAAGCTTCATAAGCCTTGCATTTTCTTTTTCGGTAAGCTTTGTAACCGGTATCTTTGTCCAGGTAGCAACAACCTCAGCTATATCTGCCTCACCGCAGGTAAGACTTCTTTCTGTCTGTCTCTTTTCGTGACGGGCTTTAAGCCTGTCATACCTGTCCTTTTTCTTTTTCATTTCACGCCTGATCTCGCCCGCAAGAACAAAATCCGCATTCTTTATCGCACTTTCCTCTGATTCCTCAAGAGATTTGATCTCCTTTTCCAGAGCCTCCATTGCAGGCGGAACCGACATATTTGACACCCTGATGTGGCTTGCTGCCTCATCCATAAGATCGATCGCCTTATCCGGAAGAAAACGGTCGTTTATATATCTGGCTGACATCCTGACCGCAGCAGACACTGCATCCTCAGTTATATTTACCCGGTGATGCTCCTCGTATTTATCCTTGATACCGTTAAGGATCTCTATAGCCTCAGCCTCATTTGGCTCCTCTACATTAACCGGTTGGAAACGCCTCTCCAAAGCCGCATCCTTTTCGATATATTTACGATATTCATCTATTGTGGTCGCACCGATCAGCTGTATTTCGCCTCTGGCAAGAGACGGTTTTAAGATATTTGAAGCATCGATCGCTCCCTCAGCTCCTCCGGCACCTATGAGTGTATGTATCTCATCCATAAAGAGCAGGATATTTCCGGCCTTAATAACCTCTTTTATAACCTTCTTTATCCTCTCTTCGAATTCACCTCTGTACTTACTTCCCGCAACCATTCCCGACATATCTATGGAAACAAGCCTCTTGTTCATAAGTGTTGCAGGAACCGTATTCTCTACGATCTTTACGGCAAGCCCTTCGGCAATGGCTGTCTTTCCGACACCGGGCTCTCCGACCAGACAGGGATTATTCTTTGTACGACGGTTCAGGATCTGAACAACCCTCATGATCTCGTCCGTTCTTCCGATAACGGGATCCAGCTTTCCTTCTCTTGCAAGCTTTGTAAGATCCCTGCTGTATTCGTCAAGTGTAGGGGTAGGCATTGCCTGACCGTCTTTTACGGAAGCTCCCATATTTGAAAGCATTTCCCCGGCCTTGTTTACATCCTCACCCATAGCGTTTAATACTTCCGAATAAAGCTTTGACAGACTTATACCCAACGTATTTAAAATACGGTAGGCAACACTTTCGGGCAGTCTTAAGATAGCAAGCAGGATATGTTCCGTACCTACCCGCTGTGCAGAGAACCTTTCCGCTATAATTTTTGCAAGATCCAGCATCTGATTGGCCTTAGGGGTATATCCGTCCCTTTCCATCAGGCCGACTCCGGATTCCGGAGCAATAAGCTGTTCGATTATATCCAGTATCTGATCTCTGTTTATTCTGTTTTCCATCATTACCATCGAGGCAACACCCGACTCTTCTTCAATAAGCCCCAGAAGAATGTGCTCCGTTCCGATGTAATTCTGTCCAAGCTCTTTAGCTCCGGACTTTGCAAGCGCTAAAACATGCTTTGCTTTTTCTGAATATTCTAATGCCATATTATTTCACTCTAATCAATCTTAATAATTAATCTTAATAATTAATCTTCATAATCATCAATATAATCAATACTGAAATCATCATCTCCGAAAGGAGCGTTTGACTTCGGACGTGCGCTTCTTCCTGCAGGTGCACCGTCTCTTGCGGTTCTTCTCTTATTCTGAGGTTTTTCATCTCTTCTGGGATTTCTCGAGGAAGCTGTCTTCATATCCAGCTCATCTCTTCTTCCTCTGGCCTTCCCGCTCTCATCATCTCTTGATCTTTTTACGGGTGCACCTTCCAGGGAACGGTCCTCCCTGCCTCTTCCCTGATAAGGATCCTCTCTTCTCTGTCTCTGCTCAGCTCCTTCACGTCTTGCTGAATCTCTTCTTTCCCTGCGGGGATCTGCACCGTCTCTAACAGGTACATCTCTTCTGACATCACCGCCGTCTCTATACGCACCATCCCTGGTATCTCTTCTGGCGGGAGCCTCACGTCTTTCACCTCTCTGAATCTGAAGCCTCTCAGGCGTAACATCATTTGCGATCGAGCGCTTGATACCCTGTCTGCCGGCTCCGTCAGCCTGGCGCAGCGGTCCTCTTGTCTGTCCCTGGTATGCGCCTCTTAAGTCATCTCTTGAAGCTACTCTGTTCTCCTCGGAAGCTCTTCTTCTCGCATTCTTTCTGTTCCTGATATCGTCATAGCTTATCTCCATGCTGTCCCAGTCAACATCATAGTCAAAGTCATCTTCTTCCTCTTCTTCATCGGCATCTTCTTCATCCATATCCTCGTCATCGTTTTCCTGATCAAGAAGATATGCTTCTTCTCTTCTGCTTCTTGTGCCTCTTGATTCCCTTCCGGGTAAAGAACGTCTGCGATTGTCGAGCTTATCCCTGAAATTGCTGATATCGTCATCATCGTCGTCATCATCGTCGTAACCGGGGCGTCTTGTAGCCATGTTTATGATAATAAATACAAGCACAAGGATTATTACTATAAGAGCAATGATGATTATAAGTCTTATTCTGGACTGATTTCTGTATTTCTTTAATGTGTCGTTTTCCCCTTTGGGAATATCCACATATCTCTGATATATTTTCTGCTCAATATCGTAAAGATAAAAACCAACATTACCTTCCTCATCAACTGCATATAGAAGACAGAATTCATCGGTATCGGCCTGAATAAGACCCGAGGAATTCAGATTATTGATATTGCTTTCCGCAATATAATCACTCATTGCCTTTTCGGCAGCCTCATCCGAATCTGCCCCATCGCCTTCTTCTGATGAAGAATCTTCATCGGATCCGCTTCCACTTGAAGCTCCGGCTCCGACTCCCAAAAGATCATCCGCATAAACCGTTTTTACAAAAAGGCTCTTTATGCTTGATTCCTTATCCTCTTCTTCAGAATCGTCCTTATCTTTATCTTTATCTTTGTCTTTATCCTTATCTTCTTCATCATCCGAAACGGCCTTGGGAAGCGACCAGGCAGTGGCAGTCTTCTTACCCCAGGTCAGCTTGTGTGGTGTGAAGCCGTCAGGTCCGGTAATATTGTCACCCGGATCCAGAACGATGATATATCTGTCATCCGCACCATTGATCTTTATCATATCGTACATCTTTGCATTTTCTGTA
>JAILOD010000274.1 GCA_024691015.1 Lachnospiraceae bacterium | reverse complement strand
TATGACCGCAGGTCCCGAGCACTCGTTGTTCGCCATCGACGGGTGACAGGTATAGCTTGAAAACAATACCTCTTCCTGCGATTCTCCCTCAAAAATGAGCTCTCCGTAGGTCAAGCTCCCCTCCTCGAGGGTTGAATCTATATAAACATGATAGGTTCCCTCTTTTAAGGTATCAAACTGCCTTCTTGTCATGCAGAAGCCCCAGCGCTCCTTATAGTAGCTTGACGCATAAGGCACCACATCCGGCTGGTCCTTTAAGGTGTAAAGATGCTCCTTTAACTCCTCAAGAGAAACATCCATATCGACCGGCACCGAATAGTGAAGAAGGTTAAGATTGTGCTTTTTAAACTCGCACAGCCTGTTTCCGTCAGGGTCGATGATGTAGGCGTCCCTTATATTCCACTCCTTCGGAACCGTCCAGTCCAGCACATGAGTCCCCGTGGGCACTTCGTACATTGTAAATTTTGCAGGAGCGATTTCCTCCTGCAAATACTTGTATGTCTCTCTGACTCCGTTGCCGGTAATGCTTCTGCAGATCGGGTAGATCTTCTCGCAGAATTCATACATTCTCTTGCCTTCAGTCATCGTAAACACCTCTATATAATCTGAAAAACTTTTAAATAATCCTTCTTATGGCTATGATATCACGATAAGTAGCCGTGGTAAGCTTTATGCCCGTAGCCGGCGTGGACGCGTGGCAGATGGTGTTGTTGCCTATATAAATACCGACATGCCCCGCATAGCAGAATATATCGCCGGGCTCGGCATCCGAATAGGAAACACTCTTTCCGTATGCCGCCTGCTCGCCCGAGGTACGCGGGATCCTGTAGCCGAAATGTGCGTAAACCGCCTGCGTAAAGCCCGAACAGTCACATCCGTCTGTAAGAGAGGTGCCTCCGGATACATAGGGGTTTCCCAGGAACTGCTGCGCATAAGATGCAATATCCCTGCCTTCTGCCGTTCCCTCTGATGTGGGCGTTTCCGATGTATCCTGAGACTCAGCTGCCTCCTGTTGCTCCTGCTTTTTCTTCGCAGCCTCTTCCGCAGCCTTTTTCTTGGCAGCTTCCTCGGCAGCCTTCTTTTTGGCGGCCTCTTCCGCCTCTATCTGCTTGATCTGTGCATTCTGTTTGCTGATCTCATCTTTGTATTTTGAAGCCGTAGCTTCGGCATTCTTCATAACACTCTCGAAGTCTTCAACCTTTGACTTCTGCTCGTTTACGATCTTATCAAGCTCAGCCTGCTGCTCTTCGTAGGTGTTCTTTTCTTCTTCAAGTTCATCCAGATCGTCCTGAAGTGCAAGCTCCCTTGCGTGAACCTCTTCCTTGGCCGCTTCGTATTTATCCAGAAGCTTTTTATCGAATTCATAAAGCTCGCTGGTATATTTCTGACGGTTCAGAAAATCCGCCATACTCTTGGATTCCAGAAAGATCTTTAAATAGGTCTGTGAAGAATCACCGTTTTCATAGATATAGCGTATGCGCTCGCACATCTCCTCATAGAGCTTTTCCTCCGCAGCTTTTGCAGCCTCGTAATCAGCCTTGGCCTGCTCTATCTCCTTCTGCTTGGCCTCCATTTCTCCTTCGATTATCTTAATGGTCGACAAAACGGAAGCCAGCTGTTCCTCAGCAGCCGCTGCGGCCGCCTTTGCCTTCTCGGCTTCTGCCTCAGCCTCAGCCGCCTCAGCCTCAGCTTCCTTTAGAGCTGCCTGACTCTTAGCCTGTTCTTTTTTGATCTCGGATTTGCTCTTTGCCGCATAACCGTTCACCGTCATGGCAAAAGTCATCGCAAGAATGAGCAATACGCATACAACTCGTTTCAAAAGTTTACCTCTAAAAAATCAATCTCCGGAGCGTTTACCCGGATTAAACTTTTTCCCAAATTAATAATGATTACAGATCGCAATTTCCAACTGTTCTGGGATAAGGAAGCACGTCACGGATGTTCTCCATTCCGGTGATGTACATAACCGCACGCTCGAAACCAAGGCCGAAGCCTGCGTGGCGGGTGGTACCGTATTTACGAAGATCCATATAAAAGCCGTACTCGCTCTCATCCATACCAAGCTCCTTGATACGCTTTGAAAGCTTATCAAAATCAGCTTCTCTCTCTGAACCGCCGATTATCTCTCCGATACCGGGAACCAGGCAGTCCATAGCGGCAACGGTCTTTCCGTCGTCGTTCTGTTTCATATAGAAGGCCTTGATATCCTTCGGATAATCCGTTACGAAAACAGGCTTTTTAAACAGCTGCTCCGTAAGATATCTCTCGTGCTCGGTCTGGAGATCCACGCCCCATGAAACCTTATATTCAAAATTGTCGTTATTCTTTGAAAGAAGCTCGATCGCCTCAGTATATGTAACGTGGCCGAAATCAGAGCTTACAACGTGGTGGAGACGATCAAGAAGCCCCTTATCCACAAAGGAATTAAAGAACTCCATCTCCTCCGGAGCGTTATCCAAAACATACTGTATAATGTATTTCAGCATATCCTCTGCAAGACGCATATCGTCCTTAAGATCCGCAAACGAGATCTCGGGCTCTATCATCCAGAACTCCGCCGCATGCCTTGTTGTATTCGAATTCTCCGCACGGAAGGTGGGCCCGAAGGTGTAGATATTCTTGAAGGCCTGTGCAAAGGTCTCGCCGTAGAGCTGACCCGAAACCGTAAGGTTGGTCTGCTTTCCGAAGAAATCCTTGGTATAGTCAACCGCACCGTCTTCCGTTCTGGGGATATTGTCGGGATCAAAATTTGTAACCCTGAACATCTCACCCGCACCCTCTGCATCCGAAGCCGTGATAATAGGCGTGTGAACATAGATGAAATCCCTCTCCTGGAAGAATTTATGAATAGCATAAGCCACAAGCGACCTCACGCGGAAAACCGCCTGGAAGGTATTTGTTCTGGCCCTTAAATGTCCCTTTGTACGAAGGAACTCCAGCGTATGACGCTTGGGCTGAAGCGGATAATCCGGTGTGGAATCGCCCTCAACGGCGATCTCCGCAGCCTGAAGCTCGAAGGGCTGCTTTGCGTCGGGAGTAGCAACAAGCTTACCCTTTGCAACAACCGCTGCACCCACATTTAACTTTGCCAGCGTCTGGAAATTAGTCAATGAATCCGAATAAACTATCTGAAGCTGTGAAAAGAAGGTACCGTCGCTCACCATCATAAATCCGAAGGTCTTGGAATCCCTGTTGTTTCTGATCCAGCCACCGACCGTTATATCCTTGTCAATGTATTTGTCCGTGTTACGAAATAATTCTCTGATCTCTGTCAATTCCATTTTTTTGTCCTCATCCCTTATTATTTATCAGTCCCAATCCATATTTTCCGGATTCGTGATATTTGCATATTTAAAGAGCATCTCCTCTACCTTCCTGGTAAGAACCGCATCCCTGAAGGTATCCTCTCCCTTTTGCTCCGCTACCGCAGACTTGAAGCTCTCTGCGCTGTCATAGCCGTATTCCTTGTACATATCTTCGTACTGCTGATCAACATCGGCCTGGGTTACCTCAATGCCCTCAGCCTGAGCAAGTGCACGGATAAGCAGTTCCTGCTTTGCAACCGCGTGTGCATATTCTCTTACCTGAGCGTCATAATCCGCTTCCGTAATACCCTGAGAGGTTAAATATCCGTTGATATCTGTGCCGTACATCTGAAGCGTTGCTTCAAAGGTAGCCTTTTCACTCTCAACAATTGCATCTATAAGACCTGAAGGAATATCGTTACCCGAAACAACCGAAGAACTCTGGGCAACCTGTGAAAGAAGATTGGAATAAGCGTCATTTCTTGCAACATCTTCATTTGCTTCCTTCATGGTCTCTTCAAGATATTTTTTATATTCCTCAGCTGTCTTTGTATCGGGGTTTAATTTCTGTGCGATCTCATCGGTAAGCTCCGGAACCTCATTTTCTGAAATGCTGTTTACCTTTACGGTAAATACAACATCGGCTCCGGCAAGATCAGCCGAATGATAATCCGCAGGGAAGGTAAGGTTTAAATCCTTCGTCTCACCCTTCTTTGCACCTATAAGACCATCTTCAAAACCATCTATAAAGCTGCCCGATCCGATCACAAGGTTATAACCCTGAGCAGTTCCTCCGTCGAAGGCAACTCCGTCCTTTTTGCCCTCATAGTCGATGTTTACGGTATCGCCATCCTTTACAGGACCGTCGCCCGCATCCACAAGAGTAGCCTCGCTCATAAGAGCATCTTTAATAGCATCCTCAAGAGCTTCCTCGGTAACCGCCGTGGCATTCACGGAAATTGAAAGCCCCTTATAATCGCCAAGCTGAACCAGCTTTGAAGCATCCACGGAATCAAGTGCTTCATTCTTACCGCCCGCTTCCGCAGCGGTTGTCTGCTCTGCATTCTCTGCCGTATTGTTTCCGCAGCCCGTGGCTAAAACCATTACGGCCAGTAAAATTGCTGTTAACAGTGTCGTTTTCTTTTTCATAATATCCTCCTTACCGCTAATACGCGGCAAAGGGCTCCTCACCGGAAACTCCCGGTGTGTAAGCCCTCTCATATCATAACGGCTTTGCGCCGCCTTTTTTCTGCAGATTTTCGGTAAACTGTTTAAATTTGGACTTCTTCTTAGGTGGCGGGGGCTGAATACTCCCTCTGATGCCCTTTACATCCGTGATATACAAACCGCTTACAGTTGCCTTAACCTCTTTTTTAACGGGAACCAGATCAAAAATCTTTTCCTCGCAGATAAAACTCATGATCTGCGGTCCGACCTTGCCCTTTACAATGGGCAGCTTGGAATTACGCATAAGACGTGGCGTTTTCTCCACAACAATGGCCGGCAGGCCCGCCTCCTTGAGTTTCATTTTCTTTTTATCTATGACCAGCATGGAAACGGTCTGCTTTGCCGCATCCAAAGCCTCCTGCTGTTCGGCCTGCTTCTTCTGCATACGCTTGCCCAGGAAATAAAGCACAACAAGGGCAATGATAAGAACTGCCAAAATAATCAGCAATACAATATGAACAGGTTTCAATGCAAACATAAAAAAGTCATCCTCCAGACTGTAAAATGATCGTCCGGGCTTTCCCCGACCTGAATATAAACGGGCTTTTATTAAGCCGTTTCATAAAAAACAGTTTATTCTATCATAAAAAACGCACTTAAATCAATCGTAAGAAAGCATTTCATCCATATTTGCAACAAGTTCCGTAAGATATGCCTTAACTTCATCCTTAATTTCGGGGTTTCTTAATGCAAACTCAACATTTGCCTGTAAGAAGCCGGTCTTTGCACCGACATCATATCTGTGCCCCTTGAAATCATAGGCGTACATAGCCTCATCGTGGGAAAGACGACGAAGAGCATCGGTCAGCTGGATCTCATTTCCTGCGCCTCTCTCCTGGGTTTCAAGATAGGAGAAGATGGACGGCGTGATGATGTAACGGCCGAGAATTGCTATATTACTGGGAGCCTCTTCCTTTTTAGGCTTCTCCACAAGATCCTTTACCTTGTAAACTCTGTCATCCACGTTCTTGCAATCCACGATACCGTATTTGTGAACCACGTCCTCGCTAACCTTCTGAACACCGATAACCGAGGTCTTATATTCATTGAAAACCTCTATCATCTGCTGCAGACAGGGCTTCTTCGCAACAACCACATCATCACCGAGAAGTACCGCAAAGGGCTCGTTACCTATAAAATGACTGGCCGTAAGGATCGCGTGACCTAAGCCCAGTGGCTGCTTCTGCCTTATGAAATGGATATTTGCCATCTCCGAAATATCCTGAACGAGCTTCAGCATTTCCTCCTTGCCGCCCTTTTCAAGCTCGAGCTCCAGCTCTATGGAACGGTCGAAATGATCCTCTATGGACCTCTTGTTACGACCCGTAACTATGATGATGTCCTCTATACCTGCCTGAACAGCCTCCTCAATAATATACTGAATAGTGGGCTTGTCCACTATGGGAAGCATCTCCTTCGGCTGAGCCTTTGTAGCCGGAAGAAACCTTGTTCCAAGACCCGCTGCCGGTATTACTGCCTTCCTTACCTTCATTTCTATTTCCTCCTCTTAATTTATACGTTTTTCAGCTTCCTGTTTTCCGGGTTGAACCTTAATTCCTATATTACAATTCGCCAGAAATTCATGATTTATTTCCAGCTCGTAGCCGATATCCAATGAAAGACTCTCCTCGGTCTCATCCACACTGTAATCCGTGGTGTTGATACCCACAAGCAGATTTCCGAAGGGTGTCCTGTAATCCGACATGGTCTTCTTGCCGGGACAGAAGAAAAGATACATCTCAAGCGCCCCATGCCTTGTAACCTCAATGGATTTCTTATCGAATTTAACGATATTTCTGGTGACACCTACACCCTCTTCGACCTGTTCGAACCGAAGATAGCTCTTGCCCCCTTTTTTCGTATATGTGCCGGGTGTCACAACCTCTATGGGTTCCGAGTCCGCAGAATCTATATCCAGTCCCTTAACGGTGACAATAACATCCTTATTATTCATCAGTACCTCTCTATGTCTATTTTTTTTGCCCCAAGTATGCCCAAAGGCAGGATAGAATTCGCAAAATGCCTGAATTTGTCCGCCTCATCGCTGACATAAAAGGTGTAAGCATTTTCACTGAGCTTCACACTGTTTGGATTTAAAAGCCCCTTTTCCTCCAGAAGATGCCTGCACTCTCTGGCGGTTTCATATGCGGGATTTACAAGAGTAACCTCATCCCCCATAACACGCCCTATCGTTCTTTTAATAAGCGGATAATGCGTGCAGCCCAATATCAGGGAATCAATCCCGGTATCTATAAGTTCCGTAAGATACCGTCTTGCGATCTCTTCGGTAACGGGATCCTCCCAGAGCCCCTCCTCAACAAGCGGAACAAACAGAGGACAGGACTTACCGATAACCTTAGCATCTTCCTTTATCGAATGAATAAAATTACTGTAGATCTCAGAGCTTATGGTAGCCTCAGTTCCTATAACGCCGATCCGCCCGACCTTTGTGGCATTAACCGCAGCCATCGCACCGGGACGAACCACGCCTATCAAAGGAATATCGATCTCCTTTTCTATTTCATCCAGTGCCATCGCGCTTGCCGTGTTACAGGCTATAACAATGGCCTTCACATCCTGCTCTTCCAGAAAATGCACGATCTGCCTGGAATATTTTGTTACCGTTTCCTTTGATTTGCTTCCGTAGGGAACCCTGGCCGTATCCCCGAAATAAATGAGCCGCTCTTTGGGCAGCTCATTCATAAGCTCTCTGAAAACCGTCAGACCGCCGACGCCGGAATCAAAAACACCGATGGGCTTTTCTCTGTTTTCCAATTTTATCACCCTTTACTTATAACTTCATTGATTCCTTTTAAATATACCACAAGTTGCTGATGATCAATATGCATTTTTATAATTTCAACAGCACGATTGCTGTCACCCTTTAAAAATGCGTCGCAGATCATCTCGTGCTCCTCTGCCGTTTCCTTAAGGGTTGTACAGTATTTCGCATACAGATAAGTATACCTGAAAAGCTGCTCTTTAAGCCCCTCCAGAATAGAAAGAATTTTTTCGTTCCCGGCAATTTTCGTGATCTGCGAATGAAACTCGTGATCCACTCTTGCTATCTGAACATAATCGTTTTCATCCATAACTTCAAGATATTTTTTATTTATGCTCCGAAGATCAGCTATATCCTTCTCGGTAATACGTGCTCCGGCGGCATTCACCGAAAAGGTCTCGAGTGTACGCCTTACCTCCAGCATATCCTCAAGCTGTCTGGGCGAAACCGAAGCCACATGCGCACCCCTTCTGGGAAGAATGACCGCCAGACCTTCTTTTTCAAGCATCCTGATGGCTTCCCTGACCGGCGTTCTCGAAACACCCAGCTTCTCGGATATACCGATCTCCATAAGCCTGGTTCCCGGTGTCAGCTCACCCTCCATTATCTGGGTTTTAAGCTTTTCGAAAACCACATCCCTTAAAGGGAGAAAATTCATCTCATCTCTATTATCCGCAGAATTATCTATAGACATTACCTACCCCCGGTTTTTGTAAGTATAACCCGCATATCGCGGTATTTATCCTTCATTTCCCGAAATACCCTGCCGCAAACGTCCTCATCCTCAAAAAGTGCGAAGACAGTAGGACCGCTGCCGCTCATCATAGATACAAAAGCCCCCTTCCCCATAAGGTCCTTTTTGATATCATCTATGACGGGCACCATAGGAATTGTAACCTCCTCCAGAACATTAGCCATGTGCTCCGGTGATACAAAGCCCGTCTCTTCTATATTTTTTATAAGTGCGTCCGTATCGGGATGGCGAACCTCCTTAACGCGCGCATACGCCGTATACACTTCCTTTGTGGAAACGCCGAGATCCGGCTTTATAAGAATGACCGGGCATTTCCTGAGAGGCCTTAACGGCGTTAAAACCTCCCCTATGCCCTCTGAGAGAGCCGTGCCGCCTTCTATACAATAAGGAACATCCGCACCGATCTTTAGCCCTAAAGCCTTCATTTTATCCACATCCATCTTTAAGTCAAAAATGGAATTCAGCCCCTTTATGACCGCAGCAGCATCAGTACTGCCGCCCGCAAGCCCGGCTGCCACGGGGATATTCTTCTTAATAACGATATCCACCCCATCCGTAATACCGTACTCATTAAGAACAAGCTCCGCCGTCCTGTAGGCCAGATTCTTTTTATTGTCGGGAACGAATTTTGAATTTGTGGATGTGGTTATCTTTCCTGTGGAATTCTTCGTGATCGTAAGCTCATCCGAAAGCTCCAGGCTCTCCATTATCATACGCAGGAGATGATAGCCGTCCTCTCGCTTGCCAACGATATCCAGTGAAAGATTTATTTTTGCCGGTGCATATATTTTCATGGCTCTTCCTTAATTTAGTAAATTAAATAAATTCAAAAATAAATAAAAGGTCTGAACCGAAGTTCAAACCTTTTATCTTCTGCGTTATCCCTGTCGGCTTATCCGAAATATCTGTCCAGAAGTCCTTTGAAAGCCTTGCCGTGACGAGCCTCGTCACGTGCCATCTCGTGAACTGTATCGTGGATAGCGTCAAGATTTGCTGCCTTTGCTCTCTTAGCCAGATCCGTTTTACCTGCTGTAGCGCCGTTTTCAGCCTCTACTCTCATCTGCAGGTTCTTCTTTGTGGAATCTGTAAGCACCTCACCGAGAAGCTCTGCAAACTTTGCTGCGTGATCTGCCTCTTCAAGAGCTGCCCTGTGATAATAATCTCCGATCTCCGGATAGCCCTCACGGAAAGCCTGACGGCTCATGGCAAGATACATTCCAACCTCTGAGCACTCACCGGTAAAGTTTGAGCGAAGATCATCGATAATATCCTGACTAACGCCCTGAGCCACACCTACAACATGCTCTGCTGCCCATGTCATTTCGTCTCCCTGAGCAACAAACTTATCCTTGGGTGCATGGCAAACCGGACACTCATCCGGGGGATTGTCTCCTTCGTGAACGTAACCGCAAACCGAACATACATACTTCATAGTTTTGTCTCCTTTCAACACCTTTGCTTGTTATTATTTCCGGGGTGCCGCCCCGGTAAATTGATTTTCGAGTTATGTTTTAAAGTGTATACAATTTTATAAAATTTGTGCATTAATTTCAAGAGAATATGCGATTTTAATAAAAACTTTATACAATTTAGCAAAGATTTTGAGTAGAGCTAAAAAACAAATGTTATACTGTAACAATGAAACCGTTTATTGAACTCAAATATAAAGTAATTCTGGTTTTGATATTGGGTGTACTCATCCCTATCATACTGACAACCGCTATAATGTTCTTTATGAAGCCCACCTTAACAGAGCTCTTCGTGGCTTTTGTTCTTATTCTTATTCTGGACGGCATAGTGTTGGTATCCTGGACCTACAAGTCCATAGTAGCCCCGTTAAAGATGCTTACATCCGCAACAAAAAGCATAGCCGAGGGCAATCTGGACTTCCAGGTGGAAATCCCCGCACAAAACGACGAGCTTTCAAGCCTCTGCAGGGACTTCGAGCAAATGCGTCTCAAGCTCAAAGAGTCCACCCACGTCAAAATGGAAAATGAAAATGAAAACCGGGTTTTAATAAGTAACATCACACACGACCTTAAAACCCCGGTTACATCCATAAAAGGCTACGCCGAAGGTATAATCGACGGTGTTGCGGACACTCCGGAGAAAATGGACCGCTACATCCGCACCATCTATACCAAGGCAAACGATATGGACAGGCTCATAAACGAGCTCACCTTCTATTCGGGCATCGATGCAAACCGCATCCCCTACAACTTCACGAAGATCCATATCGTTGATTACTTCGACGACTGCGTGGACGAGATATCAATGGACCTTGAGGCCTCCAATATCGAGCTCCACTATGATAACTACCTGGATCCCGACGTCAGCATCATAGCTGACCCCATCCAGATGAAGAAGGTCATCAATAATATAGTAGGTAATTCCATTAAATATATGGACAAGGAAAAATCCGTCCTGTGTATCCGCTTAAAAGACGCCGATACGGCCGTCCACATTGAGATTCAGGACAACGGCAAGGGCATTTCGCCCAAGAACCTTCCTTACATCTTTGACAGGTTCTTCAGAACGGACTCTTCCAGAAACTCTTCCAAGGGTGGCTCGGGCATCGGTCTTTCAATCGTGAAAAAGATCGTTGAAGACCACGGCGGCAGAGTATGGGCAGTAAGCCAGTCCGGTGTCGGCACCACCATGATAATGGAATTCAGAAAATACATACATACGGAGGATACAGATGAGTAGAATACTTATTATCGAAGATGAGGAATCCATAGCGGACCTGGAGAAAGACTATCTGGAGCTCTCTGATTTTCAGGTTGATATTGAAAACAACGGTGAAGTCGGCCTCAAGCGTGCGCTTGAAGGCGGATTTGACCTCATCATCTTAGACCTTATGCTTCCCGGAATGGACGGCTTCGAGATCTGCAAGGAGATCCGCAAACAAAAGAACATCCCTGTTATAATGGTTTCCGCCAAGAAAGACGATATTGACAAGATACACGGTCTCGGGCTTGGCGCAGACGATTATATGACAAAGCCCTTCTCTCCGAGTGAGCTGGTTGCCAGGGTTAAAGCGCACATGGCCCGCTACGACCGCCTTACCCAAAGCGGTGGAAACACAAACGAGGTTGTGGAGATCCGCGGCTTAAAGATCGACAAAACCGCCCGCAGGGTATATGTAAACGGCGAAGAAAAGCAGCTGACCACTAAGGAATTCGATCTGCTTACCTTCCTTGCATCAAACCCGAACCACGTATACTCCAAGGAGGACCTTTTCAAGAACATCTGGGATATGGATTCCATCGGCGACATCGCCACCGTTACCGTCCATATTAAAAAGATCCGTGAAAAGATCGAGTTCGACTCCTCAAACCCTCAGTACATAGAAACTATCTGGGGTGTTGGTTACCGCTTCAAGGTGTGACATGAAAATAGACATTCAAAGCAGTGACATCCTCCTTGAGGACAAAGATATAATAGTGATAAAAAAGAGTGCGGGTATAGCAAGCGAATCCAAAAGTCCGATGCAAAAGGACATGGTGCGGCTTCTTAAAAACTACCTGGCTCTTACACAAAATTCGAACGAGCCCTATATAGGGCTCGTTCATCGTCTTGACCAACCGGTTTCGGGAATCATGGTCTTCGCAAAAACTCCCAAATCCGCTTCTGTATTATCAAAAAATATCCAAAGCGGTTTGTTAAATAAAAACTACACCGCCGTCGTCCACCCCGCAATGGGCGGAAATTACGACCTTCCCGGGGCAGAAAACGAGGTTCGTGAAACAAAGCTTTCAAACTTCCTCTTAAGGGACAAGGGCAATACAACAATAGTTGTTTCCGCCGGCACTCCCGGGGCAAAGCGCGCAGAGCTTATCTACACCATAAGTCCCGATGAAACATTTATAAACGAGGTAAGTGCCCGCACGGTTAAAATAAAGCTCATAACCGGCCGCCACCACCAGATCCGTGTGCAGCTTTCAAACGCAGGCCTTCCGATCATAGGCGACCGCAAATACGGCTGTATGCCCACCGGCTATACCGGCTCTCTCCTTTTATGCGCAAACGACCTGGAATTTACCCACCCTGTAACGGGTGAAGCACTTCACTTTACGCTTCCCGAAGAAGAAATGTTTTTATAATTCTTTTCATTCATTCTCGTCATCTTCAAGCTTTTCCAGATCCGAGAAGGAATAGGTCTCGTTTTCCGTTGTTGCGGCCAGATTCAGGGTATAAGTCTTCGTCCTGTAGCCGTCCTTTCTAAGCACCACAACGTGCGTTCCCGACGTCTTTGTAAAGTGTATGGGTGCCATTCCCTTGTAAGCTCCGTCAAAGTAAACCTCGGCTCCTTCCGGGGAATCTATATAGAGCTGGTTCGTTGTAGATCCGGTCTCTATCGCACTGCTGTCCTCTGTTGCACCTGTCACCGCCGATGAAGATGACGAGCTCGACGTTGATGTTGAGCTTGTGGAGGTACTTGAATTCTTAAATGTATCCGGCGGCAGCGTGTTGTTTGTTGACGGCGGCGTAACCGGCGTCTTATTCTCACTTACCGCCTCTTCGAGCACCAGATCGATATTTGCCATCTCTGAGGCAACCCTTATCTTGCTCTTAATTGTCCTGAACCCTTCAGCAGTAATAAGCAGGTTATGCACACCGTATTCAAGCTTCACGGGACGCATAAATTCAACCTGTTTTCCGTCGATACGGACCTTAACCGGCGCAGTAGGCGGATCAAACGTAAAGGTCACGCGGCCGTACTTAATAAGATCACCCTTAAACACCGTAAGATCTACCTTCGTTTCCTGTCCGCGAAGTACCTTTAAAGCTCTGCCGGCTGTATTTCCCTTGTAATAAACCTTTAAGTTATACTGCCCCTCGGGAACATCCAGAAGAAGATTTTCCTCTAAATTGGCAACCGTGTTACCTATCTCGACAACGCCGCCCTCATAGAATTCTCCACCGGTTAAGCGCACGTGTCCTATTCCCTTTTCAATGGTGATCGAATAAAGATCATGCGAAATACCCGCGATCTTTAAGGAATCGCCCGTAACGATATCGTCAAAATCCACGATATGGCCGTCTTCGACTATGATGGTTGAATCCGTGATCCGGTAATTCACGTCATCCGCGGTAAAAACGCCCTTGTTGACGTTATAGTCGTAATCAGTGATGCCCGAATATTCGAAACCGTTCACCTCATCTATGGTCTTGATGAGACCTGAATGAAGAGACGCCGTGATATCCGCGATATCTCCGGGATTCAGCTGTTCGGGAACCATTATATCCCCGTACCTGCTATGGATAAGCGTTGAATTATCAATCTTCAGCTCATACTGCTTGCCCGTATCGAGGTGCGAAAAGGCAAGGCTGTTGTTTTTCAGATCGATGTTAACTATGACCGCACGGACAGTTCCCTCAAGAGTCTGTTCATCCGGAATATTCGCAGAAACAGTCTCTTGTGCCTCTTCGTCCTCAATCTTGCGGTCCAAAAGCGTATCCGTCAGAATGCTCTTATAGGAGCAGCCCGACAGAAAAGACGCAATAAGTACGAAAGACACAATACAAGCAAACGCCTTTTTTATTCTGTTTTTTCCAGTCTTGAAAGTAAGATCTCCTTTTTGTTGCATGCAGGATCCTCCAAAACCATATCCAGAAGAGACCTCAGGATCTCCCCTATTTCCGGGCCCCTCTTATACCCCAGATCGATAAGGTCCTTACCGTTTACCGCAAGATCTTTAAGCGAAACGCATTCATTTCTTGCGATTATCTCACTGTATATTTCATAAAGCTTTTTCTCGTAAGCTCTTTTTTCCTCTATCTGATAATCACTCTGCGCCGATATATCGGCCCTTGCCACAAGAAAGGTCAGCGGATATATATCCGGGCCGATCCTGTTTATCGAACGCCTGACCGACTTATCCGTAAGCTCCGGCCTTCTGTCGTGCCAGCGCACAAGAAGCGCCACCTCATTTATGGTATCATTGTCAAGCTTTAAGCGCTTCATGATTTCTCTGCACATATCCATACTGATCTTCGGATGCCCCTTAAAATGGTCAGCTAAAGTATCCTCATCCGTGGTCTTTGCCGAAGGTTTACCGAAATCGTGGAAAAGCATGGTAAGACGCAGGTTTTTGAAGGTATTGTCATCCACCGTCCTGCAGCTCTCCCGTGTGAGATTCTGAAGGGCCACGACCGTGTGATGCCCCACGGTGTACTTGTGATGCGGTGTGTTCTGCTCGCATTTCATGCACTCGTCAAACTCGGGCAGAAAGACCGCGGTCACTCCGGCCTCGTACATATTTTCTATAAACTCCGGATGATCCGATGTTATAAGCTTTATAAGCTCCGTGTGAATACGCTCGGCCGAAACCTTTTTAAGATTCTCCTTAAGCTCACTTGCAGCACGCACGGTGTTTTCTTCTATATCAAAGCCAAGCTGGGCCGCAAAGCGAAAGGCCCTCATAATGCGCAAGGCATCCTCTTTAAAACGCTCCTTAGGATCGCCCACGGCGCGGATAATATGCGCATCAAGATCCTCAATACCGCCGTAATTATCAACGAGACCCACCTCGTCATTATAGGCCATTGCGTTTATCGTGAAATCCCGACGTTTCAGGTCTTCATCCAGATCCGTAGAAAATTCCACGCTGTCGGGATGACGCCCGTCGGAATAGTTCCCATCTATGCGATAGGTCGTGATCTCATAGGAGCGCTCCTTTATCATTACCGTCACCGTCCCGTGCTCTATCCCCGTGTCGATAGTCCGCCTGAAAAGCGACTTGATCTCCATAGGCTTTGCGGAAGTGGTGATATCCCAGTCTGACGGAACCCTCCCCAATATTGAATCACGGACGCAGCCTCCTACGGCAAAAGCCATAAACCCTGCGTCCGTTAAAGTTTTAATGATCCGGCTTACATCCTCCGGAAGATTTATTTTCATATATTACCTGTTTTCCAATACTTTAACTGTCTGGCGTGCGATCGAAAGCTCCTCATCGGTGGGAACCACCATAAGCGCAACCTTGTCGTCGGGCTTTGAAAGGAAGAATTCCTCGCCTCTCTTCTTGTTCTGCTCCTTATCAAAGCTGATTCCGAGGTAGCCTAAATACTTGCCGACCTTTTCACGTACTGTTGAATTGTTCTCGCCTGCACCTGCTGTAAATACGATGGCATCAACGCCGTTCATCTCTGCAGCGTATGCACCGATGTACTTTGCAACGCGAAGAGCAAAGGCCTCAAGTGCAACATCCGCCTGCTCATTGCCCGCTGCCGCAGCCTCTGCAAGATCTCTGAAGTCGTTTGAGAAGCCGTCTGACAGGCCCAGAACACCGCTCTTTTTATTGAGGATCGAAAGCACCTCTTCTGCAGACTTGTTTTCCTTCTGCATAATATAGGTGATCACTCCGGGATCGATATCTCCGCTTCTGGTTCCCATTATAAGTCCTTCAAGAGGAGTGAGACCCATTGATGTATCCACACATTTACCGTGCTCTACGGCTGATATTGAAGCTCCGTTTCCGAGGTGGGCAACGATGATCTTAAGGTCCTTAATGTCTTTTCCGAGGATCTCTGCCGTCCGCTTTGATACAAAGTCGTGGCTGGTTCCGTGGAAGCCGTATCTTCTGATCTTGTACTTTTTATAGTATTCATAGGGAATTCCGTAGAGGTATGCCTTGGGCTCCATTGTCTGATGGAAGGCCGTATCGAATACACCTACCTCCGGAACGCCGGGCATCAGTGCCTGGCAAGAACGAATGCCGATTATGTTTGCGGGATTGTGGAGCGGTGCAAGATCCGAGCACTCCTCCATGGTCTTTATCATCTCTTCGTTAATGAGAACGGCTCCGCTGAACTTCTCTCCACCGTGAACAACCCTGTGCCCTACGGCTGCGATCTCGTCTAAGCTCTTTATTACACCGATCTCGGGATCCGTAAGCTTGTTTATTACAACATTTACGGCATCCTTATGATCCTTCATCTCTACGGGAGTTGTAATCTTGTCTTTTCCTTCAGCCTTATAATCCACGCTTGCCCCGTCAGAGCCGATCCTCTCGCAAAGACCCTTTGCAAGGACCTTACCTGAATCCGTCTCGATAAGCTGATACTTTAAAGAAGAGCTACCGCAGTTAATAACCAATACATTCATCTTAAGTCCCTCGTTTCTTTTATTTTAATTTTTAATATGCCTTACCCCAGTAAAC
>JAILOD010000207.1 GCA_024691015.1 Lachnospiraceae bacterium | reverse complement strand
CAAGGATACAGGCAAAGAAAGCCGGGATAGAGCGAATCATTCTTGACGGAGTAAACGGAGAAAAGAAGTATTACTTTATATACGCGGAAAACCCGAAGCTTGAAAGAAAAGCCTTGAAGGTAAACGATATTGTAACCATATCGGAAGACACCTACATATCAGGAACCGAATATCTGCAGCCGGTAACGGTGGAATCCAAAAAGCCTGCGGTTGCAACAATAAGTCAGGACAATTCCATAAATGTTCTCGCGAACGGATCAAGTAAGATCACAGTTTATTATCCCGGACGAAAGATCGGGACAAGTCTGACAGCAAAGCTTCCGACATTCTCGTCGAAAAAATACACCCTGAATAACAGACCAAAGAAACTGAAGATGAAAAATATAAAAACCGGACAGCCGGTAGCATATTCATCGTCCGACGAGAACATTGTAAAAGTAAACTCCGAGGGCTTTATAGCTCCGGTAGCAAACGGAAGCGCAACAGTAACCGGTAAGACCGGAAAAGTGGTTGTCAGCTGTGATGTAACAGTGAAGGGACTTAGATAATTAAAAGAAAAGAGGAAAGAGTATTAATGAAAAAAAGAAAGAAAATAGTAACTATAGTATTGGCACTTGTAATGGCTGCCATATCATCAATCCCGGCATTTGCCGCAACAAGTCCGGTCATAAACCTGGGAACATTCAAGAATACTTACGTAGCACCCAGTGACGAATGGCTGGAGGATGGTTGGGATTTCCACCCACAGGTAATAATAACAGACTCCGTATCAAGAGAGTATCTTGCTCTTTATAACTACAATGGCACAGATACGGAAATAGTGATCCCCGGGAAAGCTACCTACAATGGAAGGGAATACCAGGTGATGCTTGGAAGCTTAAACACACATACAGGAGTTGATAAGCCTGTATTTATGGACAACACAACTATAAGAAAAATAACGTTTGAAGCCGTAGACGGAGTAAAAGTGGCAGTCGAAAGTGGCAGTGGAAGACAGTTATTTAAGGGAATGACTGCTCTTCAATACATAGATTTCAATAACGGGATAGAAAATATAGATCGTGTGGAAGAAATGTTTATGGGAGACAGTTCATTAAAGAGTGTGGACTTTACAGGAGTGGAGATAGACGGATCATTTTCGACAGAGGATATGTTTAACGGCTGTACATCTCTTACATCGGTAAATCTTGGGAATGTTGATTTCAGCAGAGTAAATCGTACAACAAGGATGTTTAAGGACTGCTGCAGCCTGGCCTCTATAGATCTTACAAAGACCAGCTGGAATAGTGATATAGACAAGACAGGGGAGATGTTCGCAAACGACAATGCATTAAAGGAGATTACAGTTGGAGCTGATTTCAATGCCGGAAAAATGGAGAAGGAGAATATGTTCAAGGTCACAAGCGACACGATCTTAAAGATAAAGGGACATCCATCAGAAACATTCTTAAACCGGGCAACAGAAGACTTCAAGGAAGAAAACAGATACTTAGGAACCGTTGAACTGAAAGCGAACGTTACCTTAAGCGGTAATACACTCGCGAAGGATATGTTCACCTTCAAGCTATACAAAGACAGTGTTTCGGCAAATAACCTGGTAAAAACAGTTAAAAATGATGCTGAAGGAAACATATCCTTCGGAACACAGAAGGTAAGAGAAACATCCGGAAAACTGAAATACATAGCAGTCCAGGAAGCCGTTGAGAATATAACAAACAACAGCGGAAATCTAACATCCGAAAAAACTATAACAATAAATGAGGATGGATCACTGAACGCAGAGTAGGAGGAATTATGAAAAAGAAGATAATAACCTTTCTGAGTTTGATCTTCACGATCTTAATATATACCGGTTCTCCGGTATATGCGGTAGATCTTATTGAGTGGGTAAAAGACTGGAATTACGAGATTACGAATATAGATGGAACCGATTATTTAGATCTTAAAGAATATATAGGAACAAATCCATATGTATGTATACCATCAATAGCCTTACTAAATGGAAATATTTATCCGGTATCAATAAGTGTTACACCATCGGAGGGAAGACCAAAATATATTACTCCGTTTAACAGCAATGACATAATCGAAAAAGTGTATTTTGAAGAATATAATAACGAAAAGGTAAGATTATCCAATTCTGACAAACTGGATGATTTTTTTTACGGGATGGAAAATCTGGAATCGGTTGTATTTTTCGGCGCATTCGACTTTGATGTATCCAGTGCTTCGGGGATGTTTGAGAATTGTACGAATCTTTCATTTGTAGATACAGGCAATATGGATTTCGGGAATACCACAAATTTCAACAGCATGTTCAAAAACTGTAAAAGTATAGAATATATCCATATGACCTGTCCCGACGGGACCAACTTTATTGACATGTTTAAAGGCTGTAGTTCCTTAGGATACGCAGAGGTCTCCGGAGCAACGATGGAGGGAAGAGCAGAAAGTGTGGCAATTGAAGGAATGTTTGATGGATGTACAAATCTCACTCGTATTGATTTAAGTGGACTTGATACATCAAAAACTACAAGCGTATATAGGATGTTTAGAGGCTGTGCTTCATTGGAATCGTTGGATCTAAGCCAGTTTGATTTATCCCAAGTATATGATTATACAAGCTGTTTTGAAGAATGTGTTAGCTTAAAGAGCATAGATCTAACCCCGATCAAGGTGGAACGGGGAATTTTTGCTGACTTTATGTTTAAAGGATGTGAAAGCCTTAAGGAGATAACTATTAATGAAAACTTCGATGTACCTTTTAATGTTGAGGATATATTCACTGTATCTTCTCCGACAGAGCTTAAGGTAAAAGGCACGGTGACACAAAGTTTTATTGATTATGTACTTACCAAGTTTGAATCCTGGAACCGGTATATCGGAACCGTGGATTTAACTGCAACAACAGAGATTTCGGGGAAAAGACTGGAAGCAAATGAGTTTGCTTATACGATAAGCACACCGGAAGGAGAATTTGTAGTCCAGAATGATGAGCTGGGAAATATTACACTTCCGGGCTGCAGGATATATAAGCCGGGAAAAGTGACATTTACGATAAAAGAAGGACTCTCACCCTTAGATCCGTCGACGGGCGATATCACACCAAGAGATTTATCGGAGAACGACAAGTACTCATGTCAGAACCCTGAGATAACAAAAACCGTAAACATTGTAATGAATTCGGATGGCACCTTAAGTGCCGAAGAAGTATAGGAGGTGCCATGAAGGAATATATAGTAATGGAATCGTTTTACAAGGCACTTGAAAAGGACAGGATCCAGCCCTTCTATCAGCCACAGTTTAAATCTAACGGGTTTGATATTGTTTCGGCAGAAGCACTGTGCAGATGGGTAAGATCCGATGGCTCCTTAATACTTCCCGTAGACTTTCCGCCGTTAACAGAGGAAAGCGGAGAAATCTGTATGCTCGACTGGTTTATTATCGATAGAGTCTGTTCGTTTCTTGCAGAAATGCTCTTTATGAATGAAAGACCTGTACCGGTATCGGTTAATCTGTCCAGGCGGCATGTAGAAGAAATGAATGCAGCTGAGCATTTGTGTACCATAGTAGATGCATACAGGTTAAATCACGATCTCATTGAAGTAGAGATAACGGAAACCTGTGACGCAGATAT
>JAILOD010000202.1 GCA_024691015.1 Lachnospiraceae bacterium | reverse complement strand
TATACCGAAAAACCGTTGGAAACATTTCAATATAATTTATTTGAACAATATTATGAAGAGATTATAAAAAGCTGTAAAAAAATCATGGATCAAGAAAGCAAACTCGCTTCTACAGGATATGGAAGAGCAACTGTTGAAGCTTGTAAGATGATTTATGATATTGCCAATGCAGACCTTTCAATCATACATGAAGCTATGGCGAGCAATGATCCCCGCCCTTTTATAAGTATCATACAGGAAGGCCGATCCGGCTCAGCCACTGTTGAAGCAAATGAAACTATAAATACTGTTGGCGGACAGATGAACCAAAGGATACCTCTCAGCATACAGAACCCAAACGGAAATGTAGAGGAGGGGTTCTTCACTCCTGAAAAAACCTTTAAAGGCTATGATAGTTTCAGGAAGGATCATCTTAATGATGCAAAAAAAGCTTTTCCCAATAAGAATTCTCCACAACGAAAAATCGCTCAGGCCCTCTGTGATCTGGATTATAAGTCTATGTTTAAAATACTGTTATCTGAAACACACGACGATCAAGTCGTTAACCATATCGATTACCTGAAAAACCCGTTAAACAAGCAGGAATTCAAAACAAATGCCGGTAGTTTAGAATACTTTAACAGCTACTATGAGCCATTAATTGAAAAATTACCTCAGGATATCCGTAACAGGATGAATAATGCAACAAGTGAGGAGGGAAAAGAATTACGGGAATATTTCATGAATACCCTTATCACTTTGAAAGATAATTGTATTGACCACTACATGTATCAACAAAAAAATAAGATTCCCGTAAATTCCAATATCGATAAACGTAACACTGCAATGAGCATGGTTGCGGATTACCTGGGGCTTGGAAAGCTTATTGCGGGTTCCAGAAGCTTTGAAGTAACAATAAAAGGAAAAACGCAAAAAGGAACCTTCATGAAAAAGGCTGAGGGTGAAGATTTCAATACAGTTGCAGACGGTGATGATTTAGCAAAGATTGCGAAGGAGAGAGAGGAAGACCCCGAAAAAGCTGCAATCGATACTCCCGAGTTAAAGCGACAGCTCTCGGATCTTATGGTTATCGACTATATTTGCGGTAATTACGATCGTTACCAAAAAAACATGTTATATAAAACTGCAAAGGATGCTAACGGAAAAGTACAGATCGTAGGAATCACCGGCATTGATAATGATCTGTCCTTTGGAGGAAAAGTAAATGAAAATAAAGAAAGCCAGGCTAACCGTTTGGTAAGCCCATCCAGAATGCGCCTGATGCGTTATTCTACTGCAACGAAAATACTTGATTTTAAACCTGAAAAATTACAGTTTATTCTGGCTGATATGAATTTATCCGAACCGGAAATCAAAGCCGCCAAGGAAAGGCTCAATAATCTTAAGAAGCAGATTTCGACTGATATGAAGCTTCAGAACGAGCATCCAAATGATAAAAAAGTAAGTGATGATCACATTCTGATAATACAGGATGCGGAATTTGAAAATTATCCGATCAAAGATCTTGTACGTAATCCCGGTGATGAAAAAACAAAGCAGGATAACTATTTTGATATAGTTGCTCATATGGAAAAGGATTTATACAAGCAACGTAATATTTTACCCGGGATCAAAAAGGATTTTAAATACGCAAAAGCAGTTGTTGATCGCCCTGCGATCAGATTTCAGGATGCGAAGGAGAATCCCAAAACTGTTAATATCAATGAGGTCGAACAAAAGATCAAAGACGCAAATGCAATCCTTAAAAACTGCTGGAAGCTCTTTGTATACAGCTCGGGTGAATATCGCTGGATGGAGCAGTCTGTTAATAAACTGACTACCCGTTTTAATGAACTGAAACAAAAGTATGATCCGCCTAAGATCAGCGGAAGAGATGCTGATGAGCTGGAAAGCCTGTTCCGTCAGATCAACAGGTCGGGCAAGCTTTATGCCGAAACGCATAAAAAAAATCCCAGTACTTCGTCAGGTAAGGCAAGAGTACAGCTCGCAAATATGATAAAGGATCTTAAAATCGATTATAAGGAAGCGCCGGTGGTTCAAAATAATAATAATAGAACCAACAATAACAGCCAGCGCAGACAAATGAATCTTAATCAGTTAAATGTTCAGATTAACGGGAATAATAATACTAATAACAGGAACAGCCATCAAAGAAGAAGTGTTAATAACAGAAGCCGTCAAAACGAAGGACCGATAATAACAGCATAAAACCGGCCTTCCCGCTTTCCCTTTTTAAGACAGAATATTTATTGGCACTTTTTATTAACTATATCGTATATAAGAATGATTAAATAAAAAAACCAGGAGGAAAAACATGAAAAATAAAATCATTACAATGATCCTTGCGATCTTAGTGACAGGCGCACTCGTAACCGGCTGCGGAGCCGCAAAACAGGAGGCTGCAAGCGCACCTGCCGAGCAGCCGGCACCGGCTGAACAGACAGAAGCAGCGGCAGAGCCTGCAGAAGAGGAAGTCATCCCCGGCGACGAAGACCAGTCCGATATGCCCTCAGACTTTCTGCAGATCAGGGAAAACAAGGTTGACTTCAAGGACTACGACGAGATCATCAGTCTCTTAAAAGACGGCGAAGGCTATGCTATCATAAACGTTTACGGCTCGGACGAGCCCGTGCTCGCAATAACAGAGCAGGCATTCACGGCAGACGGCTCTGCTTCGGAAGCATCACTCTACGTTATGTATGAAGGCAAGCCCCATTCAATGGGAATTGTTGCAGGAAACGGAAGCGCATATCCCTTAAGAATAGACGACAAGGGAATAATCTACGGCGGAGACAACCACAACTATGAAACATCTTTCATGACAAGCGACGGAATACCCGGTATCATGCAGAAGGACTACCTCTATGACGGCGTATCCAGCGGAGACGGCAGCATCGGTGGCTTCACAAGGGAAGACAACACTTCATTTGATTCCACAGACTTCACCGGAACCCAGGAGGATTTTGACAAATATATAGAAGCAAGAGAAGCCTTACCCATAATCGAATTCACTATAGTAGGAGATGCTGACGCAGAAGGCGCATCATCCCCCTACGAAAAAGCACTTGAGATCTACAAGGATGAGATAGCTCACTCAAACGCCGACACCTACGCAGCATTCGCAGACCTTGATGATGAATGCGAGGCACTTCTCATCTGCTCAAATGACGATATCTTCACCGATGATGAAGGAAACATTTACTCCACTGCAGCCACCGTCTATTGCCTGGATGCCGAGGGAGATGTATCGTCATTCGGAACCGTGAGCTCCGGTACAACGGCACTGCCTCTTGCGGTAAAGGATCATACGCTCTACACCGGAAACCATAACGAGCTGTTCTCAACAACACTCGACAGAGAAAACATTTCACTGAAGGAAGAATCCTCGGAAAACTTTGATGCGGTTGAAGACGCGGTCCAGATCACCTTCACACCTATCAGTGAGTTACAGGCACAGATTAATACAGAGCCGCTTCCCGCATACACCTACACAGGAGACGATGCACTTTTGAAGGCAGTATATGAATATCTTGCAACAACCTACAGAAGCGACTATAACCCTCCGGAAGCTGAAGCAACCATCCCCATTGTGGTAGAGGTTGCAAGAGACGACAAAAACGACGCTGACATCGTTATCTACGGCGATTTCTATATCAACAACTATTCAAAATCGGGCGATACACTTATGGCAAACTCAGGCGGAGAGTACCCCGGAGCCATCCATTTAAAGAAGGACGGCGACACCTACACGGTTACAAAAATGGAGGTTGTTGGAGACGGATCAGACTTTAATCCCACCGCAAAGAAGATCTTCGGCGATAACTATGATGCATTCATGAAGGCAAATGCTGACGAAAAAGCAAGAGAAAAAGCAAGAATAGAAGCCATTGCCGATTATGTAAAAGCTAACAATCTTGATATCACACAGTATAAGGACTACGGTTGGGATCCCGTAAAGATCAAATAAAACATAAACTCTCTCATAAAAAAGACAGATCATCCCGTAAGCTTTAAACAAAGCTTACGGGATGATTTTATTTTGAGATGTCCGGCCTTTGATTTATATAATTCCCGATAATAAAAATGTCACATTTTCATCCATAGCTCGTATATAAATACAGGGAAACCCATAAAAATACACGGTAAAACTAAATTTTCAAATAAATGGAGGAAATGAAGATGTCAAGATCCGATAACCTTAAAACTAAAATTGATAAAAAGCAACTGGACGGGTTAAAAACAAGTTTATATGTGGATACATATGATTTTCAAACTGTATGCAGCAGTATTCTTGGGCTGAATAATTATCCGAACCCGGATCTGGTTTCAGACGAAACAGAAGAAGAACTCTATAGTGATAA
>JAILOD010000266.1 GCA_024691015.1 Lachnospiraceae bacterium | reverse complement strand
GGTGTGGTTTGAATTATATTTGCTTCTGGCTTCTATCGCGGTGATCATTACCTTGACAAAGGAGTGGAGCATGTCGCTTATCTGATCGGAAAGCTGATGATTGTTTAGGGCGACCGCAGCGAGAGAGGAGAGAGCGAAGATCAGGTTTTCGTTTTCCTGACCGAAGGGGATGATGTTTCCGTCTTCATCCTGAGCGTTTATGAGCTGAAGTACGCCGATGACCTTTCCCTTTTCGTCTTCCATGGGGAGTACGAGCATTGACTCCGTGCGGTAATTGTTCATCTCATCGTAACGCTTGGTGCCCGAGAAATCGAAGGCATCGGATTCGTAGATGTTGTCTATGTTTATGCGCTCTGCATTTAAAGCACAGCGGCCGCTTACATAGTCCGCTGAAATGGGCACAGGCGGGAGCCTTTTTTCACTGTTGAAGGTACTCTTTAAGATGCCCTTGGATTTTGTGAACATGCTTTCAAACTGAAGGACATTTCCGTCTTTTATATAAAGAGTGCCGCCGTCACAGTTACTTATCTCCATGGCCTCGCAAACGATGAGGTCCATAAGGGTTTTCAGATCCTTTTCGGCTGTAAGGGCAATGGCTACTTTTATAAGCTGGTCTATGGTGTAGGTTTTCATGTGTGTTTTCTCCCTTTCCCTATTCATTAACTTTCGGTTACTTGTAAGGTTATAGCAATAGTAAGATCAGATGCCGGCATTTCACCTATTCCTACATACATTCTGGACGAATACTGATCCCAGACGCATTCATAAGCTTCACCATCAGCTCTGGAAGCGGAAACATTTGTGATCCTGTATCCGCGCGATTCATCATAGTCATATAGTTCAATAGATGCATCTGAATTACCTGCTTCAACACCACCAACGGCTAACCAAGTATAATCTAATGACAAACCGTTATGTATTGTGATAATCATTCCTTCTTCATTGGTTGTTAACAGATTATTCCCGTTTTGATCTACAATGCTGAAATCTATATTGTAATAATGCTCACCCCACGCGGCGTAATATGTTTTATCTCCACAATAATGTGAATAGATGACATCGCCGTCTGACTGAACTATTTCATCATTTATGATCTCGTACCAGCCGTTAAATTCACAATCATCTTTTGTGATATCCGAGGGTAGGGCAGTTTCTCTTCCATATATATATGATGTAACGTTGCCGCTGTTAATCGTTCCGCCATTGGTTTCAAGTGTAACATTAAATTTAAATGCTGCGATATAATCAGTGTTGGCTGATGCTGCCGGGAGAGAAGTGTATGCACTGCTGTCATTACCGGTAACCCAGCAATTTGCAGTGTATGTAACAGATTCGTTTTCAGGATCTGTCATTGTGGGCATGGAGCCGGAATAAGATGGAACAGCTCCGCTTTTAACCAGAATTTCCTGAAGAACGGTCTGACGGTCATAACTGAGAAAACGGATTGTATAGGTTGCTATCGCATTTGACGTAAACTGAGCCGTATAGGTTGCATTTGCCGTAGCCTTCGGAAGTGTTCCGGTATAGGTGGTGCTGCCGTCAGACCAGCCGCTGAAGGAATAAGTATAGTTGGCATCGGCGGGCTTTGCCGGCGTAGTGCCGCTGTAGGAAGGAACCTTATCTTTTGTAACCTTGGTGCTCTGAAGCACGCTTCCGTCGTAATTTACGAATTTTATCGTGTATTTCTTTTCTTCTTTATCGTCATCGTCATCATCATCGTCTTCCTCTTCTTCGGCTTCTTCACCTGTACTGCCCGAGCCGGTTTCCGTAGAGGTGGGAGGGGGGATGATCCCTGTAACATCGGGCAACAGCGCTGCAGGGTCCAAAGAAACCGGACCGGTGCCATTTCCTGTTGAATTACCGTTTCCTGTTCCGTTGCCCGTTCCATTGCCGTTTCCGCCGCCGGCAGCCGGGGTTTCTCCTGTATTGTTTCCGGTTTGTGCTCCGCTACCGGGCTGGGGTGAAGATGTTCCCGTGCTGTTTCCGGTACCGGAAGCATCCCCTTCACCGGTCTTTTTTCTGAGCAGGTCATCGACGATCTCACCAGCATCCAGACCGTTTTTGATTCCGTTATCGATGGTATCCTTTACAAACTCTCCCGTGGGATTATCATTTGCGACAAGAGTATTATCTTTGGTTGTTGTTTTGTAGTTCTCTTCATACAGTTTGACAACCGTATTGATTATGGTTTCTATTTCGCTATCGGTAAAACCGGCTACAGAGAGCTTTGTGGAAACCTGAGTCATTGTATCTACCGAATCCGAAGGTAATTTATAATTTGTATCCTTTTCAAGGATGTTTTTTGAGCCCTTAAGTATGGATGTTTCCAGCTTAAGATTTCCGCCTGAAGATTCACGGGCCTTCTTTGCGGCATCCTGCATAAATATCGCATCTTTTCCAAGAAAGGGAATGCTGTCAACGCCGCCGGCCTTTGCAAACTCATCTGCGGCAGAGCCGAACATTGAGGTTCCGGGAGTAGTTACGATATCGGCAAGCACGGATAAACGTTCCTTATCAAAGCCCGTGGCAGCACATATTTTGTCCATCAGAGAGGGATCCTTTTTGATGGCATCAAGAGCAAGGGCTAAAAGATCCTCCTCCTGAACCTTTTCTTTGGAGAAGGAAACGGTGGAATTGCCGGCCGCCTCGTCATCAAGATAGATGGTGAGCTTTTCACCCGGCTTTATTGTGGCCTTGGTGGTCTCTCCGGTTTTCTTGTTTGTGCCTGTAATAACAGAGGTTCCATCCGTAAGGATTATGGAATGATGTCTTTTATCATTCGTCTGAAAAATTCCGGAAGTACCTCTGATACCCGCAACCATCGTAGATGTTTTTATATCAAAGGTTTCATCGGCCTTAAGATGTTCTTTGACATCAAAGAAAATGGTGCCGTTGTTGATATTCAGCTCCAGCTTTTTTCCAGTGGAGGAAAATTCCACCTCTGTATTTTCATCCATTGTGATAATCTTGGATTCATCCAAAGAAATCCCGGCGAGAGACTGGTCACGTGTGTTCAGCTTGTTTCCGGGTTGAAGTCTGAATTTTTCTATAAGAGATAAGGGATTTCCGTTTCCGTCAAACAACTCAACTGTGCCTACTATACGTTGGAGACGCATAACTGTTGCGGTTATCTTTTTGGAATTAAAAATGAAAATGCCTGTTACAATAGCACACAAACACAGAACTGATATGAGAATGATCAATATCAATTTGCGATTTTTTTTCTCATTGGAATTCGAAGATATATTATTATCCTGTTTAAGGTCTGCCATATTAGCCAAAAACTCCCGATATTTATATTTCCCCAAAATAACGTCTATACTAATTCTTGTATTATATTATGAACAATTTGTCAAGATTTATGGATGTGTTTTTACATATAAGAATGTGATGAGAACGGATGAAAAGATTATATACGTATAAAAGCCGATTAATAAAGGAATTACAAAGGTACATGAGAAAAAGCCCTGCGTACTTTTGCCACAGAACTTTTTTTTCAAGATTTTGGGGTAATGATGAATTTATGATCCGGTTGGGAAATATCTGTAAAAACCGGGTCCAATGCATCGGGCTCCATCACGAGCCTTGAAAAGTATTGCCCGGGATAGGGGGATCCCGGGCAAATTGGGAAAAGTGTTTGGGGAACACAAATCGGGATTTATGTTAACTTACCGCAGCTTTTAAAATGAGCTTTGAACATGAGATGGATTCGGCTGCAGTAAGAAACATAACAGATTAAAAATAAAACAACAGAACAAAATTATGTTAACCTAACAGACTGCCAAACCATTTGGAAACCTTACTTGCTGTTTTGCTGATGGAAGAGCCGATCTTTTTGAATACATTTGAATTCTTTTTTACTGTTTTATCTGCGTTCTTTTCAGCAGGTGCTGCATTTTCGGAAGGAGCAGGCTTCTTGTTTTCATCGAGCTTCATCCCATCGGGACGGGGAGCTTTATTTTCTGAGGTTATCTCGTTATCTGATAAAGGTCTGGGCTCGGGAGCTTCATCACCTTCAGGCTTTTCGGGCGGAACCTCGTTGTCGGAAAGAGGCTTGGGATCACGGGGCTCTTTTGCCTCTTCACCTTCGGGTTTTTCGGGCGGAACCTCATTGTCTGATAAAGGCTTCATTTCGGGAGCTTCATCACCTTCGGGTTTTTCAGGCGGAACTTCGTTGTCAGAGATCATTTCGGGACGATCGGGTCTTTCACCTGCAGTCATTCCTTCGGGAAGTTCCGGCCTTTCGCCTTCCGTCATACCCTCGGGAAGTTCAGGTCTTTCGCCTTCATTCATATCTGCGGGTCTCTCGGCACTTATCTGTCTGTCAAATCCGCCTCCGGGTGCGTTGTTTCCGCCGCCCATCCCGGGTGCTGCGTAAGCTGCTACGCTGAGTCCTGTTGACAATACTCCTACCAGTGTTAAAGTTGCGATTCTTCTGAAATTATTATTCATCATAGTATTTTCTCCTCTTTTTCTTTATTTTTATTTTGAAGAAGTTTTTTATTACCTCTTCTGTTTTGTTAATACGGAGGCAGAAAATAAAAAAGGGGGGATTTTTAAAAAATTTTTTTATTTTTTTTCATGGTAGAATAAGAACGACAATAACAGCATTTGGGAGAGATGATATAAATGTCTGACGCATTTGAAAGTAAAGAAAATACAGAAGTTAAAACACAGAGCAGGATAAAGAACGGGTCTACAGGCTTGGAAGGAGCAGGGCCGAGCAGGCACTGGGGGAATTAAAAATGTTTTTATCGAAAGAATAAACTTGGTTAGACCAGTTTTTGAAAGAGTGCTGCAAATTCTGCAGCAAACGCATCTTTTTCAGCTTTTAAGACCGCCTCGTCGAGCTCCGTTTTCTTTTCGGAGCCGATCCATTTAAGATTGGCTTTTGCTTTTTCAGTTTTTATCACTACCTGGGTGTATTCTGGTCCGATCATCAAAAGCTGCATAGCAATTTCGTGCTTTATAAAGCCACTGCTTAAAATTCCCATCGTGTCAAAAATCGTATCATTGGCGATGGGGCCTGTTATCACATCTGCTTTAATTTCATCTTTAAGATGCCGGTTGTTGAAGATATATTCAAACCATTCTATATTTCTTTCTAAGTGCTGAATGTTTAAGCCTGTTTCATTGAGCTCGTATTTGTTCACGATAGCATCCCGCCCGGCCCAGCGGTGGGTGAATTCATAGTCGCTCGTCATATAAAAGCCCTGACCGAAGTCGGCATTTTTTCTTCCCCGGTATATATCGGGATCCCGGATTTCTATTGTGCTTGTGTGGTATAAGATCATAACGGTCCCTTCGAATTTATAAAGTCGGCCTGTTCACTAGTTTTGCTGCTGCCGGGAGGATTTATAGAGGTTCCCGGATTGATGAGATCATCCCGCTGAGTCTTATTTTAACAAAGACGCCTGCTTTCTGCCACTGTCCCGGCTGAATAGCAGGCCCGATAGTCTTGATAGGGATGAAGAGGCCGACGTTCCTCCATAGCTTTGGAGAGAAAGCAGGCCCGATGGTCTTGATAGGGTCAAGGAGGTCGACTTGCGGATGTGATGTAATCATTTTGATATTGAAAATTTGATATTTTTGAAAAAAGGTGTATATTTAACAGAAGATTTCAGATTAAAGGAGTGAATTATGAAAAGATTAAAGGTTTTGTGTTTATTGATGGCACTTGCGGTGCTTGCGGCGGGTTGTGCATCAAAACAGAAGGAAGAGGTTAAGGAAGCATCGGATGAAGTAATAGCAATAGATGCTGAAGAAGCAGAGCCGGAAATAAGTGAAGAGGAGAGCGGCGGTTCACAACAAGCGGAGCCTTCCGAAGCGGTGGAAGATAAGGCAGTAACGGAGCCGGAAGAAAAAACAGTTGAAGAAGCAACAACTGGTGAGGATATGGCAGAGGAAGAGGTAACGGATCCTTCGGAAGCTGAAGAGGATAAGAAATCCGAAAAGGCCGAAGGAGCAGGCACAGACTCGGAGAAAAGTGATCAGGTGTCGGATGAGACGGCTCTTGGTGCGATAAAAAACTATTGCTACAAAAACAATCCGGATCTGAAGGAAATAGAAGAGAGTGGACAGGATGTTTCCTGGGAGGTCGAATCGGGTGATGATAAGCAGGTAGTGGTTTTGTATCGTTCGTATACGGGAGCGGAGGTACGGTATTATATAGATCGTGCTTCCGGTGAAACCTATGTTACGGAGTTTGTGAAGGGCATAACACCTGAAGAAGAACGAACAGAGGAAAGCTTTAATGTAATGGATTATAAGTAAAACAAACCTACTGTTCAGACCGGAGCCACGACATGCTGCTTAGGCTACGGACCTTTACATCAGGCAACAAAACAAAAGCTTCGATCCGGATCATCCGGACCGAAGCTTTTTTTTTATTGGGATATTTATTTTATGAAGAAGCGGGTTTATGAGAACATTCCGCCAAACCAGTCTGCAATTCCCTGTGCTGCGTTAGTTATAGTATTGCCGATCTGTGTGAAAACATTTGTGTCAGATGAATTGTTTGAAGGAGCAAATCCGCCGCGTCTGTTCTGATTCATGAAGCCCTGTGCGTTATTTGCCATATCGGTCTCATCCATATCTGAGGGAGCCTCAACACCCTCGGGAAGCTCAGGAAGCTCGCCTTCTTC